>JBHJNW010000135.1:0-29260 GCA_050330395.1 Pleurocapsa sp. | reverse complement strand
TAACTTTTGGTCAATCGTTGATTGCTCTTCTGGTGTCATGCTTTGTTTAGGAGAGTTTTTTCTTGATCTTATTCTACTCTAAGCATTTTTACTTACTGCAAAAGCGGGATGCTCCCGATGTCTGTTCTTTAGCTAGAAAAACCTGTTAAAATAATTTAATCGTGTAATTATAAATATATCAATTGATTTTCATTGAGGCTATCTGTCAAAAGATATAATCGTTTTATTACTTGAATCTCAAGTGAAAATCACTAAAAGCATTATAATCATTATTAATTTTCAACAAATAAAACTGGTTAAATTATTTAAAAACCAATATTAAATCAACCTTGAAATTCAGTAATTACTGACTATTTAGTTATCATTCAAATAATATTTGTAATTGAAAGCAAAAGTATAGCTAAAACTATAAAAAAAGCTAATATATAACATCTGTTAGCTTTTTTTGAGTGGTTATTTACTCTGTTTTCGTAACTAATACTAATATTTTATTGAATCGAGCTGGCTCTTTAAACTACTTGTAAACTATGCTCAATTCAGCTCGCAGCTCATAATATTGGCCAAGTGATATCAGCATGCTACAGCTTTTCAGGAAACCCGACTGGCTAAAATGGAGAGAAATTGCCATGGGCAGTCAATAAATCTTAAAGAGAAGATAATAATTTAAATTTTCTTACAATATAGTTCGCAGACCAACTACTATCCGTAGGATAATAAAAAGTCATTGACATTATACGTCTTTACAAAAACTAATATCTTGAGACTAGAGATATACATTTACACACTCACTTTGATTAAAGGGGAAAATATTGGTTTCTACAACTTCCTTTAAAACGGCTAAATCAGAAGAAATTTTTAATGCTGCGCAAAAACTAATGCCTGGTGGCGTAAGTTCACCAGTACGAGCTTTTAAATCTGTAGGCGGTCAACCAATTGTGTTTGACCATGTTAAAGGTGCCTACATTTGGGATGTCGATGGCAATCAGTATATTGATTATGTGGGTACTTGGGGGCCTGCAATCTGTGGTCATGCCCATCCTGTAGTTATTCAAGCCCTTCACGAAGCCTTGGAGAAAGGTACTAGCTTTGGCGCACCCTGTGCTTTAGAAAATGTCCTAGCCGAGATGGTGATTGATGCTGTTCCCAGTATTGATGTAGTACGCTTTGTTAACTCAGGAACCGAAGCCTGTATGTCGGTGCTGCGATTAATGCGAGCCTTTACTGGCAGAGACAAAATTATCAAGTTTGAAGGCTGCTACCACGGTCATGCAGATATGTTTTTGGTGAAAGCAGGTTCTGGAGTAGCAACTTTGGGTTTACCTGATTCTCCTGGAGTACCAAAATCTACTACCATTAATACTTTAACTGCTCCTTACAATGATTTGGAAACAGTTAAAAAACTATTTGCTGAAAATCCTGAGCAAATTGCGGGAGTTATTTTAGAGCCTGTTGTGGGAAACTCTGGTTTTGTAACTCCTGATGCCGGTTTCCTAGAAGGGTTGCGAGAAATAACTAAAGAACACGGCGCGCTTTTAGTCTTTGACGAGGTGATGACTGGTTTTCGTATTGCCTATGGTGGCGCACAAGAAAAATTTGGTGTGACTCCAGATTTAACTACTCTAGGAAAAGTTATCGGTGGTGGTCTGCCCGTAGGTGCTTATGGTGGGCGTGCTGATATTATGTCTATGGTTGCACCCGCTGGGCCAATGTATCAAGCGGGAACTCTGTCTGGTAATCCCTTGGCAATGACGGCAGGTATTAAAACTTTAGAGTTACTTAGAAAACCAGGTACTTATGAACAGCTAGACCGTATTACTAAAAAGCTAGCTCAAGGCTTATTGGCAGTTGCTAAAAAAACGGGTCATCAAGTTACTGGTGGTAGTATCAGTGCGATGTTTGGCATGTTTTTTACAGGTCAGGAAGTTCATAATTATGATGATGCTAAAACTTCTGACATGAAGAAATTTGGTCGTTTCCATCGCGGAATGTTAGAAAGAGGTATCTATCTTGCTCCTTCTCAGTTTGAAGCAGGCTTTACCTCCCTGGCTCATACCGATGAAGATGTTGAAAAAACCTTGGCTGCTGCGAAAGAAGTTTTGGCTGAGATTTAAGTCGTTAAACTTGCATTTGTCTAATCGAAGGTAACAAAAAAGGCGGGATTGTATCCCGCTTTGGCGTTGCTGAATGATACTAAATACGATTGATAAAGTACTCTTTACTTAAAGTAGCTATAACTGTTCGGAAATATTTGCCAAGCCTTGATCAATTAACTTGCGATCGCTGTTGTGTTTTTCGCTCGCAGTCATGCCATCTGCTACCACTGCCGAGAGCAAGGAGATGTAGTTACTCTTGGTAAGTTTGTAGACAAAACCAAACTTTAGGTAGATTTATCAAAAAAATATCCTATTTAATATTATTTAAACGCACATAAGAATTGTAATGATTAGCATTCTTGTTACTTGGTTAGTTACCACGATTAGCTTTTTGATTATTTCTAGAATCCCTTTTTTGGGAATTGAAATCGATAGTTTTAAAACTGCGGCGATCGCTGCTGCCGTTATCGGAATTCTCAATGCAATTTTGCTTCCCATTCTCGCGATTTTTACTTTACCAGTTATTTTCCTTACTTTTGGCTTATTCTTTTTTGTTTTAAATTCAATTATCTTTAGCGTAGCGGCTCGTTTAGTCAATGGATTTCAGTTGCGTTATGGCTTTTGGAGTTCTACTATGGGTTCTGTGATCTTGGCGGTTATTAACTCAATTCTTTTAGTAGTTGTGCCGCCGTTTATTTAATTTTAAAGGAGACAATTTCAGGAATTTGTCGCTTTTGGTCTGTAATTCAGAATCATTTGGTTAAAATTATGCTTGACTGGATTACTAACACAATTTCTTCAATGGGCTATTTGGGGATTGTCGTGTTGATGCTGTTGGAAAACTTTTTTCCTCCTGTATCTGAAGAGATAATTATGCCACTAACAGGATTTACTGTGCAAAGAGGCGAATTGAGTTTTCCTTTGGTCGTATTGGCGGGAGCTACAGGAACTGTTTGCGGTGCTTTGTTTTGGCATCGCCTTGGTAAGCTAGTGGGAGAAAGACGCATGAGACAATGGGCAGATAATCATGGCAAATGGCTAGGTTTATCTGGTGAAGACGTGGGCAAATCTAAACGGTGGTTTGACAGACATGGCAAAAATGTCGTGTTTTTCGGTCGTCTTGTCCCAGGAATTCGCACCTATATTTCCATTCCTGCGGGTTTTGAAGAGATGTCTTTACTATCTTTTATCATCTACTCCGCATTTGGCACACTCATTTGGGTAGGATTTTTGACCTATGCAGGCTATGCGTTAGGACATAATTTTCATTTAGTGGAAAAGTATTTTGGTCCTATTTCTCTATTCGTATTGCTAGCCTCAGTTGTCGGTATAGGCATTTGGGTGATTCGTCGCCGACGCAAAAAGAAGCAATAACAATTCTACGACGGGGAGTATGTCAAATGGGAATTAATTTCTAAGGTTTATTAGTCTGCAAAGCTTTTGTGTGACTTCCTTGACGGGCAACGATTTTATCAGCAAATCGATTGAAAAAATGTTCTGTCTGGGTATCTTCCCCACCCCATATAGGAATTTTCGCACCAATCTGAGTAAAAAAATCGTAGATAATAAATTTGGCAATTTTTTTCTTTCTTCCTTGAGCCGAATAGATAATCTGACAGGGATAAGCTAAAACTCCAAAAGTAGGAATCAATCCAACCAAAAGGGCAACCCAAGGAATTTCTTGTCTGTTGCTCGCGTTTTGGAACATTCTCCATAATGTATAAACTGTTCGATAAATTGGACCTCCAGCAATTAGCCAAGCAATAACAATAAATTCATCAATAAAATTTACCAAGTAAAGCGGTGGTGTAAAAACAAGTTCGATAACCGTAAAAAACGTTTTAATTCCTAAATGGACACCAAAATCATTGAGATAATCACTACTACGATCGCGCTCTAAATGTTGGAGTAAATAGTTTGATTCTTCTTCTGTTAAATGTTTTCTATCTTGCCAATAGTTAATTTTTTTTCTGATGTAATTTTTTGCCAAGCTTAAGCGATAGCGTTGCGAGAAAATAAATTGACCAAATTGATGCAGAAATTGCCGATAAGGAATGGTAGTAAGTTTTTGGATGATTAAAATAGGTAAAGCTACAAAGACCTTATTGATAACCAGTTTAAACAAAGCGATCGCCTCTCGTTTGTACCAAAAAAAGGGATGCGCTAAATACCAGTTAGCTTGTTGTTGGTTAATCTCTCCTTTTTTGAGGTGATATTGAATATTGTTCTCGATTCGCCGCATCGACTTCCATTTTTCTTGGCTAACTTCTAAGCGATCGATGTACTCTAATATTTCGTTATACTGTTGACCACCCCAAATTTCTTGTAGTTCTGCTTGATATTTATTGACGTATTGTTTAATTTTCTGAGCATTTACATCGTCAAATAATGCCCGTTTATACTGAATCGATTTAGGTAGATAAAATGAACAAAGTGCGAGGGGATTTAAAGGGAATAAAGCTGGTACTCCTGATTCTAAATCTATCCAAGCAAAAACATATTGTTCTGGGGTACTTTCCGCCAACAAAAAATTATTTAACGCGTTTGGCGTTCCTTTTCCAACTTGCCAAATTAAGCCATCAAAACCAGCCTCCAGTAATTTTTTTTGTAATGGTATCATAATGCCTTTGACTAGGGCAGATAATTCGCCATTTCTCTCGCGGTTGAATGGATGACGTAGGGCAACATGTCTACCGCTAACAAACCCTGTATCGAATTGATATGCTTTAAATTCTTGATTCCAATTGATGGCGATCGCTTCGGCAACTTGCAAGCGATCGCCAAACCAAAACTGGATCAACGCGCTGAGAATTTTACGGCGATAAAACGCGCAGTTAATAGCATCTTCATTCCAAATATAAGGATTAGGAGCGCCAAAGAAAAAATAATTAATGATGCTAGCAAGCTTGTCTTTATAAAAGATTTTTCTGGCTAGCAAACATTTTTCGCTATCTACCAAAAATACTTTTCCCGCTCTTCCCGCACCGAGCAATTTAGCAGAAGATGGCAATTTTTTCACTTATTTTGATTTAACCTTGTAGTTCGGTTTCTAAAATTTTTATCATTTTATGGTTATTGCCCAATATTTTTGTCCTTCTGGGGATAGAAAAATAAGCGGAGCGTTGTCCGTGATAGACGTAGGAGCTAATCATGCACGGGCTAGTTCATATAATCATCGACTCGAATTAGGGATCGCCTTAAAGATTTATCTCTTTAAGTAGAAGATTAATTATATTTAATCCTTTACAATACTAAACCAATTTATTTCTAACTTTTGGGCTAATAATAATTAATTATTTTAGGCTATGGCTGTCTTCAAAATAAAAAACAAAAATCAGTTTTTGCCTGTTCATTTACTACTCAAGCAAAAGGTAAAGCAGTTTTTATACGGGTTGCTTGGACTTATTCTATTTTTATTCCTATCTGGTTTACCTGTAGTTTCCCAAACATCTACTTCTTCTGAACCTACTATCCAAAGTAATACTCAAACAAGACTTTCTACTCCTCAGGAATTAGAAGCTTTTTTAGATAAATTTTTTGACGAAGAAATGGAGGAGTTAGATATTCCTGGTGCGGCAATATCAATAGTGAAAGATGGTTCAGAATTTTTTACCAAAGGATACGGCTATGCTGATGTCGAAAAGCAAACGCCAGTGATTCCCGAAAAAACAGTTTTTCGCGTGGGTTCTGTTTCCAAGTTATTCACGGCTACGGCTATTATGCAATTGGTAGAACGAGGTTCACTAAATCTAGATGATGATGTTAATAAATATCTCAAAGATTTTCAAATCGAGAATGATTTTCCTCAACCAATAACTGTTAGAAATTTATTAACCCATACTAGCGGTTTTAGTCAGCGTTATATAGGCATTGCTGCTAGAAATGAAGACAATATACTACCATTAGGAGAATACCTCAAGCAAAACTTACCTCCCCGCGTTAGACCATCAGGAGAACTTTATAGCTATTCTAACTTTGATTTTGATTTAGCAGGTTACTTGGTAGAGATAATTTCTGGAGTTCCTTTTGCTCAATACATAGAGTCAAATATTCTGCAACCGCTCGATATGAACCGCAGCAGTTTTCAACAACCTCTGCCAGCCGATTTGGTGGCAGATTTAGCAGTGGGTTACGAATATGAAAATGATGATTATGAATCATTACCATCCCTCTTTCTGAATATAATTCCGGCTGGAGGGCTGAGTTCAACTACTACAGATATGACTAATTTTATGCTGGCTCACTTACAAAATGGACGCTATGGAAATCAGCGGATTTTGAGTGAAAAAACTGCTCAAGAAATGAAACAACAGCAGTTTACAGATCATCCAAAATTACCTGGCGTTTGCTATGGTTTTCATGAGCGTTTTAAGAATGGACAACGCGTACTAGCCCATAGTTCCATTTTTCTTGGTTATACAGGTTTAGTAGCTTTAATTCCTGAGCAAAATTTAGGTTTATTTATTACTTACAACAAATTTGAACCCAAATTTCATGAAGAATTAATTAACCGCTTTCTTGACCATTATTATCCAGTGAATGAGGAAGCAGAAGCACCGCAACCATTAGCTAATCATCGACAGCGAGTTGCGCTTTTTACTGGTACTTACCGTCATATTGAGTATCCACAACATACCTTAGCCAAGGCAACTTCACTATTGAATCATGTCAGTGTTAAAGAAGGCGACAATGGAACTTTAGAGGTAAATATTCCAGAGACTTTCTTTGGTACAATTCCACCCCAAGACACTACAGTTGAACTAATAGAAGTTGAACCATTATTATTCTATCGAGATAACGATGATGATTTCGTCGCTTTTGCCGCAGGGGAGGATGGACGTAGCACATTTATGTTCTATCCTTTGGATCTAGGGCCAGCTGGCTTTGAAAGATTGCCTTGGTACGAAACGACATATTTTCATATTCCCTTATCAATATTTTTTCTTCTAACTTGGTTATCAGCTTTTTGGATTTTTCCTGTGCGTTTTTTAATTAGTCGTTTTCGTCGAAACTCCCAATCATCAAAATCAACTGCGAAAAACCAACTGACAAAAGTAAATTTGGCTTGGGTATTAGCAGGTATCATTAGCACTTTATATCTGACATTTTTAATGGGGATGGGGTTAACACTATTGTTAAGCGACCCGTTGGAATTTATTTATGAAGTACCGACACCAGTAATTATTTTGCTTTATCTTCCACTAATAGCAAGCGGATTGACTATTGCTTTACCTATTTTGAGCTTTCTGGCTTGGAAAAATAACTATTGGTCGTTTTTAGTCAGACTGCGTTACTCAATCTTTACGCTAGCTGCACTGATGTTTATTCCGTTTTTAAACTACTGGAATTTACTAGGGTTTCGTTTTTAGTCTAAGCGTGATAATTAATTATCTGGGAATTATTGTTGAGATGAAATTCTCATCTTTTTTCTACCTTTTCAAGGCTTTTGCTACAACTTTGTATTTCTCTTCGAGATCTTGTTTATCTGATTCTGTCGAGATCCCTTGCTGACTATCGTGCCGAATCATCTCCGCATGATGCAATAGTGTTGCACGCTCTTTTTGAGTTGGCGCGTAAGGAGCGATCGTGGCGATCGCTTCTAACAAACGAATAGTGACTGCGACATCGCTTTTGGCATTTTGTCGCATTTGATTAAACGCCGTATCAAGTATTCCTACAAACGTTACTGACTTGGCAATAACGCGCAGATTGTCCCCTTGATCGTAACGATAGGGAGAAGGAAAATCTCTTTGAGCGAGATGGGACAATCCAGCACTGAGGCGATCAATACACCGAATTGCTGTAAACGGATCGTTGAGGGAAGGAGAAAGGGCGCGTAAGGCAATCTCAACTAACTGTTGGATGGGAAATTCTATATCCTGTTGCTCGGTTCGTTCTTTACCTAGAATCAAGGTATTATCCAACTTTTTTAGCAATTTTCGCGTGACACGTTTTCTGGGATAAACTACGATCCATTCGTTACCTTTGATGACAAATTGACCAGGTTGATAATTGAGGCGCAAGATCAGATCCTGTTTACAGGCAAGCTTCATTAATTCCTCATTGTCGATCGCTTGCAAATATCCGCTACCCTTCGCTTTTACCCCATAAGTATTAACCTCAAAATCGGCTGGGATATCTGCCACTCCTATTTGAGGTTGAGACGCACCTCGTCCAAGTTTTTCGGGAAAAAGGCGATCGATGGCGCGATCTAGCTCTTTACTCGTATCGGAAATAACGTGGGACACTTGAATAATTGTAGATGCATGATGAATAAAGTAAATTAAGACACCAATGCTAGCGATCGCCAGCAACAAACCTACTGTAACCGATAGTTGTGGCACAAACTTATCAAAATCGTCTCCATCTCCGCGAATAGTTCGCAGGATGATCAAAGAATAAATAAATGTACCGATAAAAGTGCCGAGGACGATTTGATTGCCCGTATCCTGCATAAAATTTCGCAACAGTCTCGGGCCAAAATTAGAAGAAGCCAACTGAAGTGCCACAATCGTAATTGAAAAGGCTGTACCAGCAACGCCAATGGTAGAACTAGCAACGGCGCTAAGCACCTCACGTGCGCCATCAGTTCCCACATTGTATATCCAGTCCCATTCTTCAATGAAGCCGTAATTGCCTTGAACATCGATCCACAGCATAGTAAATGCCAGGGCGATCGCTATCAAGGCAAAGATGGTCGGTAAAAACCAATAACTTGAGTGCAGCGAGTCCCAGATCTTAGTGAGTTTGACATTATGCATTGCAACTGCTATCAAAAGCAGCAGTAACTCCTAAACCTGCTGCAACGATAAAATTTATGCGTTTTAAAGACATCTGTTCCTGTTCTTTGGTAAACAACTATGCAAATTTAAAGATTTTCATCTCCAATCGAGTGTGGATAAAAATTATGATTAAAAAGTGACAAAAATTCAAAAATTGATTGTTTTTTAGATTATATCTTAACTATATCTTAATTATTGACCAAAATTGACCAGTAGTCAGAACAATCCTTCGCTTCATTCCTCTTAGTAGCCTTAAGAATTACGCTAACGCGTCACTTTTTGGTCATTTTTACTTTGCATAATCGAGCCAAGAGCCAAATAAGTAGGTGGGTCAAATTAATTAGAAGATGGTAGGGTAGGGAGTTGGGGAATTAGGGAAGTAGGGAATAGAGATAGCTAATCAATTATCCTCAAAATCTATTTTGTTTTTGGTTTTATATTTAATTCCACCTGCTTACTTATAGGGTTCGTTTAATGTTTTTAAATTGTTTTTAAATTTTTGTTAAAGCGAGCGAGACTATTTTTTAAAACTCTCAAGTTTTGTTCGCAAAATTTGTTGACAATCACTTGTATAAATTTTCAGTTTTTAGAGAGAATTATGCTTAAAAATGCCCGTCAATTTATCGTTTTTTTTCTGACAGGAATTGCGTTAATAACACTGCTATTTTCTAGTCAGTTAATACAACCAGCTCAATCGCAACCTACAGAAACACCGACTGCCATACCATCTTTGCCCGTAGCGTCGCCCGATTCTGAACTGAATGCTTACCCAGCCGAAGTGCCACCCTTGCCTTATGCCTATAACGCCTTAGAGAGAGCTATTGATGCTCAAACGATGGAATTGCATCATGATAGACACCATGCTAGTTATGTTGACGCTCTTAACGAAGCGTTAGAGCAAGCGCCCGAATTACAAAACCAAAGTGTAGAAGCCCTGCTGCGCAACCTAGATAGCGTACCAGAAGATATTCGGACAGAGGTACAAAACAACGGCGGCGGACATCTTAACCACACAATTTTTTGGCAAATTATGAGTCCTGAAGGCGGTGGAGAACCAACGGCAGAAATTGCCCAGGAAATTAACGAAACTTTTGGCAGTTTTTCTGAGTTTCAAGAACAATTTAACGAAGCAGGTGGCGATCGCTTTGGTAGTGGTTGGGTTTGGTTGGTACGCAACCAGCAAGGTCAACTAGAAATTATGAGTACACCGAATCAGGACAATCCAATTATGGAAGGTCTTTACCCAATTATGGGAAATGACGTTTGGGAACACGCTTATTACCTTAGATACCAAAATAGCCGTACAGACTATTTGAGTAGTTGGTGGGATGTAGTGAATTGGGATGAGGTCAATCGCAGAGCGCAAGCTTCATGATCATTTTCTGGTCACATTTGTTGCCGATACTAATTAATACTAAAACGAAGTAATAGACTCAGGAAGAAATATTTGCCATGAAATTACTAAGACTTTGGCGCTTGCCGATCGCTGGTATTGGTCTTGCTAGTTTTTTATTGCTTGGCTGTACCCAAGAACGAGATTTTACTAATCAAGTTGGTGCTAATAATGACCAGACTCAACCAGCATCAGAAACTCAAACGAATACGCGATCGCCCGATGTCATTTACGTGCCAACACCTAATAAAGTTGTCGACGCGATGTTGCAATTAGCAGATACCAATAGTAACGATGTCGTCTACGACCTTGGTAGTGGCGATGGTAGAATCCCGATTACTGCGGCACAAAAATATAATGCTCGCGGTGTTGGCATTGAGATCGATCCGCAACGGGTGAGCGAAGCAAATGAAAATGCTCAAAATTCAGGCGTTAGCGATCGCGTTGAATTTCGACAACAAGATCTATTCGAGTCAGATTTTAGCGATGCTACTGTAGTTACGCTTTACCTGCTTTCTGACCTAAATGAAAAACTACGACCAAGGCTGCTAGAAGAACTCGCACCAGGCACGAGAATTGTCTCTCATGCCTTCGGTATGGGTGATTGGGAACCAGAACAAACCCAGCAAGTAGATGGTAGTACCATTTATTTATGGATTGTTCCCGAAAATCCCGCATCAATTCAGTAGCCAAGAATGATTATTTACCCTCAAAGTAGAGGCGCATTCAGATGTTATGCCTTACCTTACCTCTTGGATTAGGTGACGTAAGAGAAGTTCAACTTCCTGTTACCGTTTGATTCCAGAATCCCCGTCCGTTCTACGGCGGGGAGTATGTCAAATCTTGAGAGATTAATTAGCGATCAAGGAGTAGCATTTTGGGGGATTATTTTAGTAATATTCGCCATCGGTTTCATAGTTTTAGAAACAGACATATTGCACCACGACAACTAGAACAAATACAAAAGGAACTGTCGGAAGAATCAACAATGGATGTCAGCTATCTGACATTAATTGTTAGTTCTTGCATCATTGCTACTTTGGGATTGCTTTCTAATAGTGCTGCGGTAATTATTGGTGCCATGATTATTGCACCTTTGATGTTGCCCATTCGCGGGCTAGCGTTTGCCGCGTTAGAGGGCGATATGACTCTTTTTCGTAGGGCTTTGATCGCTATTCTCATGGGAACTGGTGGGGCGATCGCTCTGGCTTGGCTGCTCGGGTATCTAGTCGGATTTCCCGAATTTGGTAGCGAGATTACGAGTCGCTCTCGTCCTACTTTACTCGATTTGGGAATTGCTGTTGCCGCTGGGGGAATTAGTGCTTTTGCCAAAGTACAGCCGAAAATCTCTGGTAGCGTAGCAGGAACAGCGATCGCCGTTGCTTTGATGCCACCGATCTGCGTGATTGGTTTGGGTTTGGCACAAGCCAACTGGGGCGTTAGTCTCGGTGCAACTATTCTTTATTTAACCAACTTGCTTGGCATTACTCTTTCTTGTATGCTGACCTTTTTGATCACTGGTTGCACTAGTATTAAAAACGCACACAAAGCAGTTGGTTTTACCTTAGTTTTTACCGCCATACTTTTAATTCCTTTGGGTGTCAGTTCTTGGCGCTTGGTCAGACAAGTTAGACTGGAAAATAGTTTAAGACAAGCATTGCTAAATCGAACGGTTACTTTACAGAGAATGACTTTACTCGATACGAATGTTAATTGGTTGAGCAATCCTCCAGAAGTTCGTCTCAATGTTCGCACTAAAGAACCGGTAACGCCAAGGCAAATAGTACTTTTAGAAGAATTTTTAAACCAAGAGATTGGTCAATCGTTCACTTTGATTTTTGAGGTAGGAAAAATTGAAGAGGTTCGCAGAGACACAGAAAATAGGGAATAAGGAATAGCAAAGACAATAATGAAAAACAATTTGAACTGGTTATTTTCTGGATTTTTACTAGCTAGCGTAGGGAATTTTGCCTTAGCAGGTAGAATTCACGCTGCCGAAACAGTGATTTTGCAGTATGGTATTTTACAAGGTTCGATATCCGTAGAAGAACTCAGCACTTTTGCAAGAGATGGGGAACTTTCTTCTTCCCTCAAAAGTTATTTAAGATTATCCAATACGAAACCAGAAGATTTACAAAGATTACTCACCCAAGAAGTAGACGTAGATGGTGTTTCTTTATCCCGCGCGCTCAACAGTATACCAGGTGAAATTTTATTAGACCGCGTTGGCACGATCATTAGAACGTCATCGGGAAGAGCAAGCAGACAGGCTTTACGTGCTGCGTTAGTTCAATCGGCTTTACCTAATGACCAAATTACTTTGATCGAGGTAATTGAAAATTATCCGACTGACAAAATTTATGTTGAAGGCGATCGCTTAGCCGATGCTTATAATTCAATTAGCATGGGTTTGGAAATTGCTTCCCGTCTTGGTTTTTGAGTTTCAGTTGATAGTTTTTCGTTTTTTACTGCATCTTATAATCAAGTTAGCTGTAATCGCTATTTTGCTCAACACACAATACTTTTTCTCTGCTCAAATTGTCGAATAATCTCTTGAGAAATACGAGAAGGCATTCTTTTGATACCAGAGTTAATTTGCATGATGTAAGGATCTGGCTTGGCGATCGCCAAAAAGTCCAAAATACGATTAATCTGCAATTGAGGATCTACTAAAATGTCTTCGTAAATTATCTCGAAAGGTTCTATCTGATGCTTAGCTAATACTTGCTTTAAGCGAGCTTCTTGTTTGATAATAAAATCATACTTTTGTGCTACATTATCCAGTAAAACGTTATCAATTTTAATATTTTCTAACTTTGATTGGTAGTTTGGGTTTTTAGTATCATGGCGCAGATGCCAAATCTCAGTTTGTTGAGCTAAAACTAGAGATACTGCTTGGGCTAGTTTATCTTTTCTAATTAAAAGAATAAACTTATCGATTGATTGAAAAATTTGGCTAAAATTAGGTTTAGTTTTTTGAAACTCGAATAAGAAATGAGATATCAGCTTAGTACCAAATACTCCGTTATCAGTAATACGATATTCCATTAAATTAGCAAGTAGTTTGAGATAATTAAAACTACAATAGCGAGATAATTCTTGAGCAGCTAGTCTGAGATGTTCGCTGGGATGTCCAGCAATTTTAGTTGAGTCAAGAAGCTCACACAAATATGTCGATCCAGACCTAGGGGTAGTAAGAATAGCGTAGGATTTTTGAGGTTTTTGAGTACAAATCGAGCTAGTTTCTAATAATGGTCTATGACATAAAAGATTAATAAAAATATCGGCAAATAGGCTTAAGACTGTTAACTCAGAATTGAGCGAGGAAATTTGCTCTTTAACTGCTTGAAATAAAGCAGCTTCATCTTCTAAAGATACGACAACTACTGCTTGATAAAACCGCAAATCTGGAACGGCTTTTGGCAGGTCATTTAATTGATTAGTTGATAAATCATAATAATAATTATGATCGGCTGACTGATAATCACTAAAAAAGTTTTTGATATATTCTAGAGAAGCCAAATCGCCAACGAAAAACAATCTTTCTTGAGATGATAGTCGTTGTAAAAAGTGTGTCTCTTCAACAGCTTGAAATATTTGAGCTAATTCCATATTTGATGTAGTAGTACTGTTTGAATGATTACTCGATACAAATTTTGGGTTTTGTCTATTCAACAATTCTTAAGCAAAATAGACTTGAGCCAGAATTGACTATTATTAGTTACCAGAAGCTGTTCACTAGTTTTTAAACATTTTGAGTCTCATTAAGTTAACTTATTTTGGCAAGCAGAGCAACTAACTTAAGCCAGAAATTAAATTTTGGCAATTACCTTAATACGGAGAGATATTTTATGGTTCAAATTAAAAAGATTTTACAGGAGGAATGCGATCGCAAAGCGTACCCGCAGGGTAATCGCCGTCGTTAAAATCCCGATACTATTGGGGAAGATATCCTCAGCTTATTGTTAACGGCTAGGGAATTGCTCGATAATCGCCCATTAAAATCTGGTCGTCGGGGTTTTACTTTTACTCCTGAAGGGGGAGCCAAAATGAAGGTCATAAGTATAAATAATAGGCAATCGTGACAAGCTAAGCTGATTAATTTTAAATTAAAGTGGTTGAATCCTTAGCTTAAATATCACCAACCGATTACCAGTGAACGGCTTGATAACCAGCCATTTTAAATTTTTATCCTTCTCCTTCTATTATATTTATAGTAAAAGAAAGCGGAAAAATTAAACTTTTTAGTTTACATCAAACACCAGTAAATAATCATGAGTCAGTCAATATCTAGTCAAAACATTAAGTCTGTCTTAGCACCAAATCCAGGTATTAGCGGACAAAGCAATCAGCAAAGTAGTTCCTTGGGGGATTTTATTCAGGAAACATTAGCCCTAACTCAACGTCTATTTATTCAACTGCAACGTCGTCCTTCGACTTTAGTGGCGGGAGTAATTCAGCCGTTTATGTGGCTAATCCTGTTTGGCGCACTGTTTAGCAAAGCACCAGCCAACTTGTTCGGTAACGACTTAAGTTATGCCAAATTTCTGGCACCAGGATTGATTGTCTTTGCAGCTTTTTCTGGGGCATTAAATGCAGGATTACCCGTCATGTTTGACCGGGAATTTGGTTTTTTGAACCGTTTACTAGTCGCGCCGTTATCTTCCCGCTATTCAATTGTTGCAGCTTCGACAATTTATATTATCGCTTTAAGCTTTATCCAAACCGCAGTGATTGTCATAGCTAGTGCTATTTTAGGTGCAGGATTACCAGGAATTGTCGGCATAAGCGCGATCGCGCTAATAGTTTTTTTAATTGTCTTAGGAGTTACCGCCTTAAGTTTAGGCTTGGCTTTTGCTTTACCTGGTCATATTGAACTAATTGCCGTAATTTTTGTGACAAACTTGCCTTTGTTATTTGCTAGTACTGCCCTGGCACCGCTGAGCTTTATGGCCGGGTGGCTACAGGTAATTGCCAGTCTTAATCCTTTGACCTATGCGATCGAACCAATTCGCTATATTTATGGTCACGGAGATTGGGCAATTAATAGTATCGTCATGAATACTCCCTGGTTCGGATTTAGTTTTGGTGCTGTTATCCTAGTATTACTGGCTTTTGATGCTTTAGTCTTACTGGCAATTCAGCCACTATTACGTCGCCGTTTTGCCTAAAAAATAACTTTAATTTTTATCGTGAGGTGTAATTATGTTTAAGTATAGTCGTCGTAATCAGCTTAGCCTAAGTCTCGCTCTGGGAATGGCTTTGACCTTAGTAGCAGGATTCAATTCATCGGCTGTGGCTCAAACTCGAACTGACGAACAGGGTTATCAATCAAACGAAAAAGACCCCCTTTATGGCGATGCACCTGGAGGATTAAACCCTATGGATTTAATGCACCGCGCCCAGCAATTGAATGGTCCTAGCGCAGCCGAGTTTAACCAAGAGTCGCAAGTACGGATCAATAATTCCGTATCTGATTTTAAGCGTCTCCAACAGCAAAGAATCTTAGAACAGCAGCAATCGACACCAACTACAGAACCAGTGGAAACGTTGGAAACAGTAGAATAAAAAGAATAGCAGCTAGCTAATTAGCGCAAATTCACGGGACTCATTATTGGTCGGGGCAAACAAAACAGCCGTTCACTCTTGAGCAGTCTTGAGAATGCCCTTGAAACCAATAAATACAATTACAGTTAGTGATAATTACTTGCTTATATTTAATTCGCCTACTCTACGTAATGCGCGATCGCACTGTATGAACTTTAAACTAAAGATATTATCTTTATGCCAAAATTAGCAGGATGATTTTTACAAGCTAACAGCTAACAGCTAACAGCTAACAGCTATTCCATGAGTAACAGAGACTTATTCGCTCGCGAAGCCTTGGCGCAGATTCCCAAGATTTTGACTCTTTTAGATCGCAATCCTCACAGTCCTACCTATGGTTGTTTTGATCGCACTTTTTGGCAATATAAGGTGATTGATTTTCCAGCGGGAATGTCTCAGGAGTTTGTTTATCCGTTAGCCTTGGCGTATCATTGCGATCTTCCTGGCAATATTTATTACCAGCAGCCCATGATTAAGGAATGGGTTAAAGCAGGAATTAACTACGCTTGTTGGAGTAGTCATGCTAATGGTTCATGTGATGACTATTTTCCCTATGAAAGAGCAGCAGGAGCAGCCGCTTTTTCTTTGCTTGCTTGTCTAGAAAGCACTCACTTAATGAGCTTAGAACATTCTCAAGCAGTTCTAGATTTTTTCCGCAGACGGGCAGACTGGCTGGCGAAACATCAAGAAAGCGGACGGCTAACTAATCATCAAGCTTTAATTGTGCTTTGTTTGGAGCTAGTCGGCAAACTACTTAAAACAGATCGCTGGGATATTAGTAAGCAAGAGCGTTTAGAACAGGTATTGTCCTGGCAAAATCCTGAAGGCTGGTTTATTGAGTATGAAGGTTGCGATCCTGGATACCATACCTTAACTATTTCTTGTTTAGCGCGGGTATATGAATTAAACCAGAGTGAAAGGTTAAAACAGGCGATCTCTTCTGCCGTTAAGTTAGCCGCGGAGTTTATGCATCCCGATGGTTCTTATGGTGGAGAGTATACCAGTCGTAATACTTATAACTTTTTTCCTCATGGTTTTGAGCTGGTAGGGAAATGGCTACCAGTCGCTTTAAATATTAATGATCGCTTTTTACAGGGGTTAGCCAATGGTTTAGGCTCTTGCTATGCTGACGATCGCATTATTGGACATCATACTTGGAACTATCTTTTAGCCTGGCGTGACTTTATCCCTAGTCGCCCTCCTCTACAGCCGCGTACTTCGGGCAGGATTCATTTAAAACAAGGCGGTATTTTAATCGATCGCCGAGACAATACGGAACTGTATTTAGCTCTCAATAAAGGCGGTGTATTTAAATTCTTCCGCGACAACAAGTTGGTTGCTTCGGATACTCAGTTTTCTTTGTTAGTGCAAGATGGCAATAAACGGAGAAACGCAGTGGGACATTTGGTAGATAATTATCAAGTTCACCTGGGCGCAGATCAAATTGCGATCGCGGGTAACCTTGGCTGGGCGAAACAAAAGCAGATGAACCCGCAGAACTTAATTATTCTGCGAGTAGTAATGTTGTCTTTGGGGCGTTATTTTCCTAATTTAATTCGACGCATCTTACAAAAAATTCTGATTACAGGCAAACAAAAAACCCCATTTAGGTTCTCTCGTCGCTTATCTTGGCAAAACGGGCATTGGCAGATTGACGATCGCCTTACTGCCGAGTCTTGGGATAATGTGGTGGCAGCAGATATCGGTTGCGATCGCACTTCCATCTATGTCGTCATGAGTCGCACTTTTCAACCAGGACAACTGCAACCCGCTTGGGATTTGAGCGATCGGCTGAGAAACTTAAATTCAGAAGAATCGCTGAATCTTACCAGGAATGTTTAATTTTAACACCGAACCAATAAATCAAAGTAATTCTAGTACTTATAGCTTAACTTTCTTGATTTAAAAGGCAACATTATTTGGTTGTCAAAGCTGAATAATCGGGACAAACAGTTATTTTTTATTACTTCAACGGAGAAATATTTATTTAAATAATAAACATTATTTTGCAGTGACGGTTTTATCGGATAAATTTAGTAACAAAAAATATTGACATTAAATTGCAAAGTCAGTAAAAATTCAAAATGTGCTAGCCATAACTACAGGCAAAATGGCTGATGCAAATAAATCAAATAATTCGCTATGTTTTAGTTAAATAAGAATTGAATAACTGTATATCTTATTGTAGTTTACTTAAAGTTTTTTTAGATTCACATTATTTTGTGAACTTTGGGTGTATGGTCGAACCATCAAGCAGAAAATTAGCGATCGATTGGTTAAAAAACAAGCTGATTAATCGCAAAAATGGACTGGTTTTCGATGATATTGATTCTAGTAGCTTTGACATTATTCAAAGTTTTCTGGAAGCTAACGATCATCCTTTGAAAACTCCAGCTATCTATTATCGAGCTTTTCCAGGAGAAAGCACCGCCACATTTCTCAGTATTCTTAGCGAAGAATTGACCGCCAAGCTGGGAAATTTAGAATTTAAGTCAAGTAGATCTTTGTCAGAGATTATTGACGCTGCTGGATTGAAGCTGATAATTATCGATCAAAGCTATCTTCACCCTTTAAACACTCTTGATGAACTATTAAGGCAGTTTGCTGATTGCCATGTCGGTTTAATTTTAGTCGGTACTTATTCCCAAATGAAAATTGCCAAAATTATCAGCCATCCGACAGTTTCTCAGTGGTCAAGATTGGCAATTAATTGCCAATGTGAATCTTTAGCAAAAATATGCTGAAATTACCTGAGAATTTTCTGTAATGTAAAGCTATTATCCAAGAATTAATTTAATGCAGGATATAATTAATTTTTAATTTATCAGGAGTAACTAATGAACAAAAAATTACTTACTACATTAGGCTGTTCTGGTTCGGTAGCTTTATCTTTGCTAAGTGCAAATTCGGTTAATGCTAAAGAGTATGTTTTTACTGCTCCTGAGTTAGACAACCAAATTGCTGAAATTCCCAAGAGTGAAACTGACTATCCTTTTGCCGACTGTAGCTGCAATGAATACGATGCCGAAACAGCAGCCAAAATAGACCGCGAAGGCGACAAGTCAATTGAACTTTATGGTTGTGATTGTGCAGGCTGTAGAAATCTAGTGCGTAATATTGAGCCAAGTCAACCGCAATCGTAGTTAACGATTTTATCGATTGGCTAATAGCTATTAGCTCTTAGCCATTAGCTCTTCTTGCGAAGTTTGATAGCACTATACCGATAGTATTTGCCCAGTATTTCACTTGCTTAACGTTAATTCTTCTTTCTTGCCCAGGATTCCTTGAGGTCGCCACACCATCAAAACCATTAGAATTAGACCGATGACCATGACGCGAAAAGCTCCTTCTTCTGAACTATTAAACCAGCCTAATTTTGGCAAATAGAAGCGAGTCAAGGCATCATAAGCCCAGAAAATAATTGCGCCGAGTAATGCCCCAGGGTTTTTACCAGCACCACCCAAAACCACCATTGTCCAGACATTGAAGGTAACGAGAGTCTCGAAATTGCTCGGGTAAATAGTAGTTAGTTGCCAAGCATAAAACGCTCCTGCTACACCAGCGATCGCACCGCCCAGCATAAACGCCTGTAGCTTATACCAGAAGACGTTCTTACCTAAAGCTGTCGCAATTTCTTCATCTTCCCGAATTGCTTTTAATACTCTACCCCAAGGGGATTTTACCAATAGCTCTAGTCCCCAATAGGTAACGGCTACCGCAATTAAAACTAGCAGCATTAAACCAGCTTTGTAGTTGTAGTTTAGTATGGCAGCACAGCTATTAATATAGATAGTTAAAATCACCGCCATACCCACAATTCCCCAGATAATCAGGCTAGCTGTTTTAGTTGGTTGATAGCTCTTGCCTTGAATTTCTTTACCTTCACGCCATTGCGATCGCATACCTTGCCATAGCTGCCAAGCTGCGAATATTGCCAATAAAGTCAAAATGCCAATCAAAATATATCTTTGCAGTAGATTAGGATCAAAACGTTCTAGGGGTAAGGGAAAACCACGAACGCCAAAAGATCCTTCGGTCAACCATTCTTCGTTAAGAGCAACCAGACGCAATAGTTCAGAAACTCCGATGGTAACAATGGCTAAATAGTCTTCTCTTAATCTGAGGGTAGACATCCCAATCAATAATCCGAGCAATGATGAGATCGCCACTCCAGCAATAACTGCTACTATCAGCGGGACACCTTGTGAACTTAACAGCACTGTTGTATATGCCCCAACAGTCATAAAAGCTACATGACCAAAATTAATTAATCCTGCGTAACCCCACTGTAAATTCAGCCCCAGAGCGAACAAGGCATACAGCCCAACATAAATTGTTAGAAAAACTAAATAACCAACCATTAGATATTCTCAAAGCGACTAACTGCATTATTGCAGCCGATTGTAGCTTAGTTGACCACATAATCATACTAAATCCTGTTTGAATAGAACACTTTCAGGTTAGGTAAGCACCACGCATGGTATAACATCAGGAGTCAGCCCTAAAGCGATTAGCTTCCCGCGCATGACTCGCCCTAAAGGATTAGCTCCTTACGTCGCGTCCTTCGCATCGCGCGTCAAGTCAGAAGTCAGAACAGTTATAGCTACTTCAAGTAAAGAGTACTTTATCAATCGAATTTAGTATCAGTAATCAATGCAACTAAACAGTTAGAGTTAGACACTTTTGCATCAGACTGTCAATAACTTTCTGATTAGCAGGCTAAATCTATTGTCATTTCATTTGCTGTTTTTTCTCTTTTTTCAGGTCTCTGGTGCTGGCTGCTGCTAATTCTGCATCCATGATGGTTTGCCCCGTTGCTGCCAGATATACATCATCCAGGCTTGGGCGAGATTGCGCCAGACTAAAGATAGGTATCTCGACTTCTGCTAAAGACTGCTCAATTTTACTGAGTAAACTCTGACCAGATTTAACAATCAGGTTAAGAGAATTGCCCTGAATGGAATTAATAATCACTTCTTCGACAAAAGACAAAGATTCCAGAATGTGTTTTGCTTTATCTGCTTCTTCCTCCGAGGTAAATTCTCGAATTCTTAAGGTAACGCGATCGCCCCCTAGCCTGTCTTTCAGTTCTGATGGTGTTCCTTCCGCAATTACTACTCCTCGATCAATAATTGCCAAGCGATCGGCTAGAGCATCGATTTCCTCTAGGTAATGGCTGGTAATTAGTACAGTTGTTCCCGCTGCGCGTAGCTCTTGTAAAAACTCCCACACCACCAGCCGACTTTCAATATCTAAGCCGACAGTAGGCTCATCTAAAACTAAAACTTCAGGCTGATGTAGTAAACCTGCGGCTAAGTCTAGACGTTTGCGAATCCCTCCAGAATACGTGCCTGTTTTCTGATCAGCATACTCTTGGAGTCCTAATACCTCGATTAGCTGCTCTATGCGATCGCCAATCATTGATTTAGGTAAATGATAGAGTGCTGCCTGTAGCTTTAATAATTCTCTTCCTGTTAAAACCTTATCAAGCGCTACTTCCTGAGCTACATACCCCAGTCTTTGCCGTACCGCTTTGGGAGATGCGATCGCACTAATTCCCCCCACCTCTATTTTGCCCTGGTCAGGTTTAGCCAGGGTACACAAACAGCGAATTGTGGTGGTTTTACCCGCACCGTTGGGACCTAATAGACCAAATATTTTGCCTGGCTCAACTGTAAAAGAAATATCCTTTACCGCTTGGACATCGCCATAGCTTTTTTGCAGGTTTTGAATTAAAACGGCAGCAGCCATACTATCTAAAAAATGTTTTGTCTATATTTTATACATTTATTGTAATAGTTCAGCTTGAGTTATAGATCTTAAGTGTTGGCTAAATTAACTATCAAATCGCTCTTAACGCTGCACTGATTCAACCTGAGTAGTTATGGATTGAGCTTGAGCAAGTTCATCAGGAGCAACGCATTGTAAGTACTCATTTACTACATCCTTGGCTGCGCCAACCATTCTGATTTGTCCCTGTTCCATCCAAATAGTTTGGTGACAATTTTGGCGAATCAATTCCATCGAGTGAGAAACGAGCAGCACCGTAACGTGATCTTGCCAAAATTCTTCCATTCTCTGGCTACACTTGTTTTTAAAGCTGACATCTCCTACGGATAGTACTTCATCCAGAATCAGAATGTCTGGTTTTACGTCAGTGGCGATCGCAAATCCCAAACGGGCAGTCATGCCTGAAGACAATCCCTTGACAGGTACAAAAGCATAGTTTTCCAATTCGGCAAATTCTAGAATAGATTTAGTTCTGGTCTTCATTTCTGCTTGGGAATAGCCCAGCATTACTCCGTAGAGAATAATGTTATCAATCACCGCTAGTTCAGCGTCAAACCCTGCCCCAAGTTCGATTAAGGGAGCAATTTTTCCTTTGACTCTGACTGTGCCAGAGGTAGGCTGGAGAATACCTGAAATTAGCTTGAGCATGGTAGATTTGCCCGAACCATTAGCTCCAATAATGCCAATCTTCTCCCCACGCTTAATAGTCAGGCTAATATTATCTAAAACAATTTTTTTAGCAGGATGGCGATATTTACCTTCCAAGAGAGAAAGCACAGTTCTTTTGAGGTCGTAGGAGAACTCTTCTTGCGTTCTGCGCCACAGAGATACCCCGTCTAATCTAATCGATTCTTGCATTATTTAATTTATTTCTTATAGTAGATCCATAAATTGAGAACGCCAATGGGCGAAAGCAAACGCTCCGATAACGAGAACGATTAGACCACTGCTTAAACTGTGAGCAATCAAAGTCAAGTCTGGTAAATCGCCTGAGAGAGAAATCTGACGAATGCTTTCAATAATCGGTAGGATCGGATTGAAGATTAAAAATCGGCTGACAGCTTCAGGAACAATGTCAACTGGATAAAAAATTGGTGAGCTAATCCACAATAAAAAGGTCAGTAACTCATAAAAATACGAAAGGTCACGGAAAAATACATAGAGCGCGCTCATTAACATGCCAATTCCTGTACAGACTAGAATTAGACCGATAATGGGCAGCAGTAAAGCAACTACATTAATTGGGCTTTTAGAAATAATCAGGGTAATTACAGCTAATAAAGGAAAAGCACCCATGAGTAATTGAAAGAGATTAGCCCCAATCGTAGACAGAGGAAAAATAAATAATGGTAAGCGAATTTTATTAACTATTCCACCATTTTCCACTACACTGGCAAGTGCTTGAGCAGTGGAAGCAGAAAAGAAATTGATGACTATTAAACCAGTAAAGGCAGCTAAGACGTAATTGAGAGCAGAGTTGTTATAGTATTGGGCAAAAGTAGTGCCAAAAATTGCCGTATACAAAGCTGTCATTACCAAAGGGTTTAATAAAGACCAGTAGATACCCAAAAAAGACCCTCGATATCTTCTTTTTAAGTTACGCCGCATTAAAACAATGAATAATTCACGGTACCAGGCTAATTCGCGATTTCGTAGATTTTTAGGAATCAATGTCACCATATAGTGATTATTTTCTGAGTTTTACCTATGGGACGTATTGTAGTCAAAAGTAGCCAAAAAAATGATAATGAGTTGTTTAGTTTGGCTCGATTTAGACAGCAACTATAAACTCAACTACTAGTAGATGGCAATATCTCTGATGTGATCTCCCAGAACCTCTGAGCATGGAATGCGGTCAGTAGCTCGCTTGGCAAGCAAGTCACATCAGCCACTGCTTTCTCGCTTCAAAGAAGGGAGATTTTGCTTTAAACTGTGAGATGGCTCATTATAATTCAGAATAAATCGACAGCAATGGAAATCGGGCAAAAAGTAAAAGTTTATCGGATCAAAGATCGAGTAAATAGAAACGTTGCGGGAACATTAGGTAAAGTAGGGACAATTAAGGGATATAGAATGACTGACGGCAGTGGGGTGGGCGTAGTTGTCCAATTTGACGATCGCAGCTCTACTTGGTTTTTTGAGGATGAAATTAAGCCCGTAAACTAGCCATAATAAATTAAATCCATAACAGACTAAATTTTTAAATATGTCCTCGATCATCACCTTTTTGGGTAAAGGCGGTACGGGTCGCACCATCAGCGCGATCGCAACTGCCAAAAAGCTAGCTACAGAAGGCAAAAAAGTTCTCTTGATCGCTCAGGATTCTAGTCCTGCTTTTGGTATGGCATTGGGAGTAGCTCCTACTACTGAACCGCAAGAGATCGACGCTAATTTTGCCGCCATGCAGCTAAATTCTGCTGTTTTGTTAGAAAATAGCTGGGAACAGGTTAAGCAACTAGAAGCCCAATACTTGCGATCGCCAATTCTCAAACAGGTGTATGGTCAAGAGTTAGGTATCTTACCAGGAATGGATCGGGCATTAGCTCTCAATACAATCCGCGAATATTATCAAAGCGATCGATACGACGTAATTATTTATGATGGTACAGGAGGAATAGACACCCTCAGAATGCTAGGAATGCCAGAAATATTAAGCTGGTATTTCCGCCGCTTCCGAGGCATTTTTGCTGAATCGGATATTGTGAAAACTCTTTCTCCTTTTGTTCAGCCAATAACCAGTGCAGTACTAAATACATCATGGACACCTAACGACATTAAAGGAAATACCAACAACCCAGCCACTCAAATACTGGAGGAAGGAACAGCAGCCTTGAGTCAGGGCAACGTTTTTGCTTATCTGGTGACTACTCCAGACCCCGCAGCAATAGCAACGGCAAAATATCTCTGGGGAAGCGCCCAACAAGTTGGTTTAGGTGTTGCTGGAGTGCTAGTAAATCAGGCAGAGGCAGTAGACTCAATCAAAACTGAATTTGCTCCCTTAAAGGTTATTTCTTTGCCTAAATATAACAGTACTAACTGGCAGCCTTTAATAGATGGACTACCTGCTATGGTAGACAGTGTTGAGCTACCTCAAGCAACTGAGTTTGTCATATCAGAGCGCAAAATCAAAGTTTTTCTACCTGGACTTGACAAGAAAGATGTCAAGCTGACTCAATATGGTCCAGAAATTACCATTGAAGCTGGAGATCAAAGACGCAATATCACTTTACCTCCTGCCTGGCGCGGTAATTCTGTGACAGGTGCCAAATTTGCCAATGGCTATTTAGAGGTAACTGTTGGGTGAACAAGTTTATTAGCAAATAGTGAGTCTAATCTTACGGTTGATACAATAACCAACAGCTTTCATTGAAAACGTTTAACTAAACATCACCATGTCTGATACCACAACTAAACCAGATAAACCAGATAACTCAGGCAATTCTAAAACCCGTCAACTACTAGGAATGAAAGGTGCAGCATCAGGAGAAACTTCTCTCTGGAAAATAAGGTTGCAGCTAATGAAACCGATCACCTGGATTCCGCTGATTTGGGGTGTGATTTGTGGTGCAGCTTCTTCAGGCAACTATACCTGGACGTTGGGAAATATCTTACTAGCAGCAGCCTGTATGTTGCTTTCAGGCCCTTTGATGACTGGTTATACTCAAACCGTCAACGAACTTTATGATCGCGAAATTGATGCCATTAACGAACCCTATCGCCCGATACCTTCAGGGGCAATTTCTCTCCCGCAGGTAAAGACTCAGATTGTGGTTTTGCTGGTTGCAGGATTGGCTTTGGCCTATACCTTAGATTGGGCAGTGGGTCATAATTTCCCGACAATCTTTTGTATTGCTTTAGGTGGGGCGTTCATCGCCTATATCTACTCTGCACCACCATTGAAACTCAAGCAAAATGGTTGGTTGGGTACTTATGCTTTAGGTTCTAGCTATATTGCCCTTCCTTGGTGGACTGGTCACGCTTTGTTTGGCGACTTGAACTGGACGATCGCGATTTTAACCTTAATCTATAGCTGTGCTGGGTTGGGAATTGCCATTGTTAACGACTTCAAAAGTGTGGAAGGCGATCGCGCTTTGGGTTTAAAATCTCTCCCTGTCATGTTTGGCGTGACTACGGCTGCTTGGATTTGTGTGATTGCGATCGACGTTTTCCAAATAGGCATCAGTGGTTATTTAGTTGCAATTCAGGAAAATCTCTACGCTACTATTGTTTTCCTGTTAGTTCTTCCGCAAATTGTGTTTCAGGATATGTATTTCTTGCGCGATCCTTTGGAAAACGATGTGAAGTATCAAGCCAGCGCACAGCCGTTTTTAGTTTTTGGCATGCTGTTCACGGGTATTGCTTTAGGACACGCAGGAATTTGAGCAAACAGTAATTAAATAGCTAATTAACGTTTGTTATCCACTTTAGGCTTACGAAATAACCTGAATTTCCAGATTTATCAGTTATTTTAGTAATTTTTTCCAGTTTAAGATTAAAAGGAATTGCCGTAGTAATGTATTTCTGGACGTAGATGCCGAGATCGGGGGCAAGATAGTTGGCAGTAAGGGCGGCTAATCCCATACCCATAATTTGGTGTATGGGCGATCGCGGTAGAGTAAAATGCGCCGTAATTGCCATTGTTGCGGTAAGCATTACTGCCACCGAAGAATTTGTGCCACAGCGAGGATGGAGGGCTAAATTCCACTCTCCTTGTTGTAAACGAGTCAACGCTAAATTGACTGCCCGTCTTAACTTGAGCGGCTCAATCTCACCATAAAGATAAAATCCCTTGTCTGTAGATAGCCCGCCAATCGTCTCGTTATCTGCCGATAAATAGCTAGTAGAGAACTTAGTTCTTTGGGGGGAATTAATCGTCTCGCTTAACATCCAAACAGTAGCGTGTTCTAAGGCGTGTACCTGACGGATGGTCAAAAACTCTTTTAAGCCAGGAATAAAGCCAAACTGTTTTAATAATTCGGCATCTTGGTTAAGCTGAAAATCAGGAAAATCTAATTCGGCGTTAGCGTAAATGGCATCGTTCATGATTCTAATTGGCGATCGCTTTAATGATGCAGCCAGGGCAATGTTGGCGGAAGTTAGTACGCTCGGTGCTTATTTAAAGCTGCTGTGATTATAATTTTATCTATTCTATCGACTCGAGCAACAATAAAATTTGGACAGTTTGAGATTAAGTAACGAAAAAAGCATTTATAATTAAAATCTAAGATTTTGCAGCTTGCAGCAGCCGATAACTGTAGGATATAAAACTAACCTCCTAGTTGTTTGTTTTGCTCGATAAATTATCCAAATGCAGCTATCACCCCAAGAACAAGATAAGTTAACTATTTTTACCGTTGGCTTGCTTGCCGAACGTCGTAAAAACAAAGGTCTAAAATTAAACTATCCTGAAGCAATAGCCTATATTTCCGCTGCTATTTTAGAGGGTGCCAGAGAAGGTAGATCCGTGGCTGAATTAATGAGTTATGGAACGACAATACTCAGTCGTAATGAGGTAATCGAAGGTATTGCCGAAATGATTCACCAAGTGCAGGTAGAGGCTACTTTTCCTGATGGAACGAAACTAGTCACGGTACATAACCCAATTCAGTAATCAGTAATCAAATTATGATTCCAGGTGAGATAATTACCCAGCCAGGGACAATTGAATTAAATGTTGGTCGCGAAACTCTAGAGATTGACGTGGCTAATGCAGGCGATCGCCCGATTCAAATCGGTTCGCATTTTCATTTTTTTGAGGTTAATGCTGCACTACAGTTTGAGCGTGAGGCTACCAAAGGGATGCGCTTAGATATTCCCGCAGGTACAGCCGTTAGATTTGAACCAGGGGATGAAAAGACAGTCACCCTCGTGGCGATCGCCGGAACTAGAGAAATTTACGGTTTTAATGGCTTAGTTGAAGGCAAACTTTGAAGGGGGCAAGGCACTGCTTGGTTCGTCCAGAGGTATTATAACTATAGACTTTTAATGTTCCATGAAAAATGTTGCCAGATTAGGAATAGGTGGCCCCGTAGGTAGCGGGAAAACTGCATTACTAGAGTGCTTAATCCCGATGCTAACTCAGCAGGGTATTGAAGTTGCAGTAGTTACTAATGATCTATTGACTACTGAAGATGCGGATCGTTTGAAAAGCAAAGGATTTCTCTCGCCCGAGAGAATTATTGGCGTAGAAACTGGTAGCTGTCCTCACACAGCTATTCGCGAAGATCCGACGATGAATCTGCTAGCAGTAAAAGACTTAGAATTACTTTATCCTCAGCTGGACTTAATTTTTATCGAAAGCGGTGGAGATAATCTGGCTTCTACCTTTAGCTATGACTTGGTTGATTCCTATATTTTTGTGATTGATGTGGGGGCGGGAGATGATATTCCGCGCAAAAATGGTCCAGGTTTTGTTCAAGCAGATCTAGTTGTGATTAATAAAATCGATCTTGCTCCTTATGTTGGTGCCGATTTGGATTTAATCCGTCAGCAAGCACCTCAACACCGCAAAGGAAAACCGATTGCCTACACTAACTGTAAAACTAAAGAAGGTTTAGAACAAGTTAAAAATTTTATTTTAGAGACGGTTTTATTCAACGTAGGAGAAAATCGTTGTCTGCCTACAAGTTAGCGAACATGATATGACCAAACATTTCACCCGAAGCTTCATCGCTAATACGATGAGCCAGCTTATGGTTACGCATATTTCTGATGGCAAGATCTTTAAATAGCAATTACGCTGTTGGCTTTCACTAAATCAGTAGTTATGCTAAATCCTGTTTTAATAGAACACTTTCAGGTTAGGTAAGTCAAAAGTCAAAAGAGTTATAGCTACTTTAAGTAAAAAGTACTTGCTCAATCGGATTTAGTATTAATTTGTGCAGGAAATCAAAACCCTAACACCTACCAACCATCTAGTTCTAGATCTTGTTCGTGCCAAATTTCAACATCTAATTCTGAAAGATAAATCAAAGCATTATTAATTTGTTGAGAAGCACCTACGAGTTTAAGATCAAACCAGCCGTCTCCCTGACCATTTTTGCCTAAAATTGCCGCCAGAACAACAACTTTAAGCTGATATTCCGAGATCAGTTGGGAAATAATCGGTTCTTGATGATAGCTTTGAGGCACTCTGAGTTTAAGTTCAATTTGTGTCTGTCGGTTTCGATTATCCTGCAATTGCTTTTGTTGTGATCGATCAAGATTATTCATGAATCATCTCCCAGGTTATTTCTCTAAAAAGTCGATTAACTTGCAGTTTTTAATTTACAGTTCAATCCTAAATCATATAGAGAAAAATTACAATTCATTTGAAATTTAAAGGTATAAATAATCAATAATCTTTAAGTAACTCTATGGCGATCGCTTAATCTTAAAGATAAATCCTCAAGAAATTGAACTAATTTTTTTTAGCTAAGTCCGTGATTCATCCAGACATTCGGCTTTGCCAGAATGCTGGGCTTCTCACGGACTTAGCTAAAAGTACATTCCACTGTTAAGTAACAAAACAGTCTGAATATCAGTATTTTTTAGTTTCGAGTCTTTAGCATAGAGTACTAACTTGTTGGATTGATCTCAAATGCCAGTTTGAAGAC
>JBHJNW010000134.1:0-10778 GCA_050330395.1 Pleurocapsa sp. | reverse complement strand
CTGAGGGATAAGCTCTTCTTTCCATTTCAATCTGATTTGCCTCACTCTTGTGTCTACTTTTCTACAACTCAATATGTCTTTATCTCCTGCTCTTTATATTGTTTTTACAAACAGTCTCTCATTTCTGACCACAAATCGAGCCAATGACTTTCTGTCAAGCGTGCAGCTAAGCGTAAGCATAAGAAAAATTTATTTAGATTTAAATATTTATCGTTTTTGACAATTATTAGCGATCGCTTTAAAGTCGATCATTAATTAAACAACCAGCTAGTTATGGGTTGACTAAAAATATTAGCCACTATTGCTAAAGCGATCGTCACTAAGATCCATTTGATAGATCCCAAAGTGCGATCAATACTTTCAACTTTGGGCTTGACAAAAGCCATATCTTGCTTAAGTTGTGATACGTCTTGCTTAAGTTGTGATATGTCCTGTTCTACTATGACCAACCTTTCGGAGTTTTTAATTAGCTGTTGTAAAATTGCTCCTTCATATTGTTGCTTAGATTCAGCATTTGCCACTTGCTATTTTCTCTCCTACTTACCTAGTTCTTTGGCTCTTTCTGTAGCAGTCTTTACCGCCTCAATTAATGCCGAACGAAACCCCGCACTTTCTAATTTAGCAACTCCCGCGATCGTTGTTCCTCCAGGACTCGTCACCCGATCTTTGAGGACTCCTGGGTGTATACCTGTCTCTTTGACTAGAGTTGCTGTGCCTAATACTGTTTGGGTTGCTAACTGAAGAGCGATCGCTCTGGGTAATCCTGAAGCTACACCACCATCTGCCAAAGCCTCAATTGCCAGTGCCACAAAAGCAGGGCCCGAACCTGATAATCCAGTTACGGCATCGAGCAAAGATTCTGGTACTTCTACTACTTCTCCTACGGCGGTAAAAATAGATTTAGCTCGTTCAATGTGTTGCTCTTGAGCGTATGTTCCTGAAGCGATCGCGCTCATCCCTGCACCTACTGTAGCGGGAGTATTGGGCATGACGCGAATTACTGACTGCTGCGGAAAAGCTGCTTCTAGTTTATCTATAGTTACTCCTGCCAAAATCGAAATAACAGTGCTGTTGGTATTGGGAGTAATCTCAGCGACAACTGAATTAAATGCTTGAGGCTTAACGGCAAGTAATAGTATTCCCGCAGCAGATATAGCAGCTTGATTGTCTGCCGTAACTTTAACTTGGTATTTTTGGGCTAAAAAATCTCTTCTTTCTGCTCTAGGTTCGCTAACTAATACGGTATTAGCAGCAAAAACTTGTTGCTTTAAAAGGCGGGATAATATAGCTTCTGCCATCACCCCGCCACCAATGATACTGAGGCAAATACTATTAGATTCCATAATCTAATAATACTATTGATTCATTAAACTTACTGAGCTGCTACATTGGGCTGTTGTCCCCAAGCATCGGGAGCAGTCATAGATCGACGTACATGAGTTTCTGGAGTGTGTACATCTTTCAAAATTCCCGAAAGACTACTGACTTTAACCGAGCTAGGAGTAAACAAAAAGATGCTTTCACCAACTCTCTCTTGATGACCATCCATAGCATAAGTACCGCCAGCAATAAAATCAACGGCTCTTTGAGCTTCTTCTGGGTTCATGACATTCAAATTCAAGACTACTGACTTACGTTCGCGTAAGGCAAGAATAACCTGAGGCATCTCTTCAAAGGAATGGGGTTCGATAACCACTACTTCTGAATTTCCGTTGGCTAATCCTGGCATACCGATTACATTATTTAGCTTCATTTCTTGTTTGCGGTTAGTTTTCTGATTGCTGGGAGATGATACTTTAGTTAGTTCTGGTTGATTGTGAGCTGTTGGAGAATTCAGAAAAGCTTGAGCATCCATTTCTTCCTGAGTTAGATCGTATTCTCTGTAATCCTCTTCTTCACCCTCGTATCTGTTATCAATGCCAAAAAATTCTTTTATTGTATCAATCATATTGCTGACAATTCCTATTAATTTACGACTTTAATTGGTTAGTTACGATATTTCTTTAAATTACTGTTTAGTTAGGACTTGCGCCTTACTTGATGTGCAGATACGATTAAACCCTTTCTGACTAAGCAAGGTCACTCGCTAATCTAATAAAAAACTTTTTTTTGACAACTTGCTTGTTTGAATGAGTTATCTTTTGTTAGTCATAAGTTTTAAATATTAGGTCAACTATCAGTTTCATTCTCAAAATTTAGTGAGAAAGTGGCTGTATCTAAAGAAATATTTTGTTCGGCGACTTAATTCTACTCCACATAACCCCAAATGACAGGTTCGGTAAGATGTATTTATTTATTTATCTTTACTCGTCTTGATTTTTGTTTACTTTTCTTTACCATAAAAATGATTTGTTGCTACCTCAATTCAGAAAGTGATAAAAAATCGATGTATTTAATTTTATATTTCAATTTGGATACGGTGGGCATTTATTCGCTTGATATTAAATAACGAAACTCATCAAAATCTGCCCACCCTACATTTAATTAAGTTAATTGTGAGTAGCGATGATTGTTAATTTGGTCAAATGTGCCATTGTAAACAAAGTTTTTCACCATATCTGTTTTATAGAAATCATGGGGAAAACCGAGTTCAATTTGACTTACTTTATCGAGTTGTTCGATTTGTGCTGCCGATAAGTTTACATCGACGCATTGAAGATTATCTTCTAGATGAGAGATTTTTCTTGCACCAATAATCGGAATTACCCCTTTACTCAGTAACCAACTTAAAGCAACTTGTGATGAACTTTTGCCAACTTGTTGAGCGACTTTATCTAATTCTCTAGCAATATTTAAGTTGCGATCGCTTTTATCTACAAAACCCTCCATCATTTCATTATCTAATCTGCGTTCTTCTTTATTGCCGTTATCTTGGGTATATTTTCCTGTAAGCCAGCCACTAGCTAAAGGCGACCATGCAGTTACACCAATATCCAGAGTCCGTGCCATTGGTAAGAGTTCTCTTTCTGGAGTCCGTTGAATTAGACTATATTCAATTTGTAAGCCGATAAACTGCGTCCAACCGCGTAACTCAGCTAAGGTATTGCATTGGGATACTACCCATGCAGGAGCGTCAGAAATCCCTATATATAATACTTTTCCTGCTCTAACTAAATCGTCAAAAGCTCGCATTACTTCCTCAGCAGGGGTCATAAAATCCCAAATATGTAGCCATAAAACATCGATGTAGTTAGTATTAAGACGTTTGAGACTAGCTTCCACCGACTGCACCATATTTTTGCGCTGATTACCACTACCGTTGGGATTTCCATCACTAAAACCATTAGTGTATTTAGTGGCTAAAATAACAGCTTCTCTTTCAGAGGCAATAAATTCACCGAGAAGCTTCTCACTTGTACCATTGGTATAAACATTAGCAGTATCGATAAAATTCCCCCCTGCTTCACGAAAAGCATCGTAAATTCTTTGACTTTCTTCTTTAGATGAACCCCAACCCCAATCTTCGCCAAAGGTCATTGTTCCTAAACAGAGTTCCGATACTCTTAGTCCGCTTTTTCCGAGTAGTTTGTATTGCATAATTCTCGTTTCTCTTTTAGTTTTAAACTTTATATGTTCAATTTACAAAAACCAAAAAATATTTTCTTGAAAGCTTTTGAGCCATTTTTTGAAGATTCTTGCTCAATTACTTAATTCTGTTATTAATTTTAAAGCGCTCAGGTTAAACAAATTGCTACAAAGGTAAGTATTGAATTTGATTGGCTAATTCTTCTGGATTTGCAGCTTCAGCAATGATTTCAAGATCGCGGATACAATTGCCAACGGAAACTCTTAATTTATGAGCATAGATAATACCCAAAAAATCGATCTTTTCAGTTTGACGACGATTTGCTTCTACAAGAAAATCATCGTCTTGAGCAAATAAAATTCGCTGAATTTCTATTGCGCGATCAAGTATTTTAGGATCAGGAAAACCACTTCTTTTATCTTCTTGAACAGTTAAGACATCTATTCCTCGTAGACGCAATCCATTAGTAATTGCCCGATGGACATTTTCATCCATATATAAAGCAATACTCATTCAATAATTCCTTGCTTACGAAGTCTTTTAGCTAGTAATGATTCTCCTGCTTCCATACGTAATTTTTCAGCATACTCAAACCGTTTTATAAGATCAGCATCAATTTTTTCTTTGTTATCCCAATAGTAAGCTAAAGCGGAATAAATTTTACTCATGCTTATATGAGGATACTGAAAGTGCAATTCTTCTGGACTCCACCCATAAGCTTGTACAGAAGTAATTAATTCGACCACTTTCATAGATGTACCTTCAACAAAAGGAACATCGCGATCGCCTAGCAAAATATGTTTGTATTCAGTAGTTATTGCTTGGCTCATAGTAATTTATTAAAATGCCGAAGACTCAACTGCATAACTATTTATTATACTGACGTTTTCCAGATAAATACCCTGTATGAGTTATTTAAACAGAATAACGACATTCATTTAATTACAGTGCTTGCTCAAAATATTTTGCAACTGCATCGCTAGCAATATTAACAGCTTCGGGAGAATCATAGAAGTCAAATTGTGTAGTGTTTTCTAACCATAATTGGTTTTTCTCACCCGACAGACGGTTATAAAATGCTTTTGCGCCTTGTGGAATAGCAGCAGCTTCCGAATGAACAATTAAAACTGGTTTGGTTAAACTGTCAGCAATTTTAATCGCATCAAAAGTTAACCAACCTTCCCAAGAAGCAAGATTAAATTCATTAACGTATTCAGGAATTGCGCCTCTATCTGCTTCTGTATAATACGGTGCTTGATACATTACTGCATTCTTATCAGTATTACTCGCAGCAGGTACGAAAGATAATTCGCCTGTAGCTTCATATTTAGCCTGTGCTTGACGACTGTTATCAATTAAGCTTTGTACCGACTCTGCACCCCCATAGACTTCGTTAACAATTTCGCGGTTGTGTAACCAAGGAGCAACAAGTGCGATCGCTTTAATGTCTTTACTTTGTACTGCTGCATCTGCCATATATCCTGCACTGGCACATATTCCCAACCCAGCAATACGATTACTATCTACTTCTGGACGTGTGGTTAAATAATTAGCAGCAGCAATGATATCTTGAGTTTTATTGGTAGGATTTTCTAACTGACGCTCTTTTCCGCCCGATTCTCCCCAATTATGGAAATCAAAAGCCAAAACTGCATAACCGCGATTTGCCATTGCTTCAGCGTAGGTTGCAGGCATTTGTTCTTTTACAGTTGTCCAAGCACCAGTTACGACAACACCAGGTAATTTAGTTTCCTCTTGATAATCATCAGGAAGATAAAGATTACCAACTAAATTTTGATTATTACTGGCAAAATTAACTTTTTTAATCTGTGCTGCTTCAGCATTATTTGCTAAAGATAATTGAAGTGTAGCAACAGTAGCGGTAGCCAACAGGATATTTTTCATGGTTTTCGCTTCTTTATTTTTAAACCTTATATGTTCAATTTACAGAAGCCAAAAAATTATCTCTTGAAAGCTTTTGCTCAATTTTTTGAAGATTCTTACTATTGCTGTGTCAATTAAAAGCGTGATAGGTTAGTTCAATATTTTTAGCTATTAGCTGTTAGCTGTTAGCTTTTTGTAATACAATACTATTTTCTATTTAATTATGCCCATCTACAGATTATTATTTTCGTCGATACTGTTTGGGAGTAACATTTTCAATCTTTTTGAAGACGCGAGAAAAATGCGCTTGGTCTGAAAAACCGCATCCTATAGCAATATCAACCATCAACATATTGGGATTGTCGAGCATTTTTTTTGCTTGTTCGATACGGTAAGTCATTAAAAATTGATAGGGACTTTGACCGATAGTTTGTTTAAATAAACGAGAAAAATGAGAAAGACTAAGATCGGCTTTGGCTGCCATATCTTCTAGTAAAATATTGTTGCCGTAATTAACTGCAATATAATCTAGTACTTGTTTGTAGTGTCGAGCAGTAAAGCTTTTAGAAAATTCATATTCTGATGCTTGTAAACCATATTTAAGAATTAGTTTAGTCAGAAAAATACGAGCAAAAGATTCAAACATCACCTGTGAACCTAGCTCACACTGCAACGCCTCTAACAGTTGAATTCCAGATTGAGTAATATCTTCATCGAGAAATTGCGGCAAATCTTTTAATTGCCCAGTTGAAAGTGAAACTCCCAATTCAGTAAGAGCAAATCTTTCAAATTTAGTCGGATCGAGAGTAATGATGATACATTTAGTTTTAACGTGCCATCTCCAGCCACTTTCTACACCAGCAGGAGTAACAATAATTTCATTTTTATGATAAATAAAATCTCGATGTTCTCCATCTCGCCAATTTTCAAGACGATGAGGTTCTTCTCGCAAATTTAGAATAATATGATGTTGTTCATATTTATTGGTTGGCATCGAAGCAGGTTCGGCTTCAAAATATTCTAGAGTAAGTAATTCGGCAGCCATGGGACGTACCAAATCAACACTTTTGATCAAAGCATTAGAGGGATATATATCTTGATACTTGGGCATAAAAAATACTTCTCAAGTCAAATTATGCTCTGTTCGCTCAATAGCTTTGATTATACCTCCAGCGTTTTTGCTGATCCTTAAGTTCTCACAATGCTTGCTTGAGTATCTAAGTATTGCGATCGCCAAAAATAATTCTACCTAGACGAATTGCCGTAGCACCTGCTTTGATTGCCAGTTGGTAATCCCCAGACATGCCCATTGATAACTTTTCCATGCTTAAGTTCGAGTAGTTTTTTTGTTTGATCATTGTTGCCAATTCTTGAATTTCCTGAAATGCACTGAGAGTCTGTGCGGAAGATAATCCGAAAGGCAAAATTGTCATCAAACCCTGAATTTTGAGATATTGATATTGATTTAATTGTTCTAAATCTTGTAACAACTTGGCAACTTCCCAACCATACTTATTAGGATCTGGCAAAACTTTTACCTGAAGAAAAACTTTAGGCATCATATCGAGTTCCTCAGCCAGCCTGTTTAATCTTTGCGCCAAAGCCAAACTATCTACTGAATGAATCCAGTCAAAATTTTCAATGACTTTTCTCGCTTTATTTTTTTGAATATGACCAATAAAATGCCAGCTAATATCCGTTAAATCTGCTAGTTGTTCTTGTTTGAGTAAAGCTTCTTGCAGGCGATTTTCACCAAAGTTTTTGATTCCTGCCGCATAAGCTTCTCGCATTGATTCAATGCCAACTTGTTTAGTAATGGCGATTAACTCAACATTTTGGGGAATTTGCTGCTTAATTGATTTAATTTGCTGCGTAATATAGCCTGCCATTAAGTTAATCGGGGAATTGGAGACAAAAACTAGAGAAAAGTACGCTGATAAATAGCCTGTAGTTGCCGATGTTTTTCTGCTTCTCGATCTAATAATAATCTTCGTAGCATACTTTCTACTAACATACGGGCATCTGTTCTGCTAATAGGTTCAAAAGAAAAAGATTCGCTACTAGTGGTTACAGTAAAAAACAGGCGTTGAGCATACAGGGTAGTAAATAATTCTTGATTATCTTTTAATAGACATATTCTGTAGAGAAGTCCGAAAGTAGGGTGATTTAGATAAACTTCATTGGGTTGATTATTCACTCTGTAATTAATTAATTTTGCTATATACCAAGAATATTCTAAAAATTATACTATTCAGCCTTCCCCAGTGGAAATTCAAAATTATCGTTAACTCAGTGTCAATCAGACTAATCATCTTAGATGAACGTTAATTATTGCTCAGTTGTGATAGCATCTTTGAATTGAAAACCAAAATTTGGGTTTTTTGTTACTGGATAAAAAACCATATATAGAGTAATACGAGCTAATGTTAGTTTATCAAACGCTATATGTGGTAAAAGTTGAGCTATAGTAGACAGACTAGTAAAAACTTTTCAGCCTCAGAGTATATGCAGCCAACCTTCCCGTTAACCAGCAGCTCAATAACCAATTCAGAGCCAAAAGTCTCAAAAACTGGACGTAATCAGCAGCCGATCGCTATTTCTAATGGTTTAGGTAGTGGATCGCCTCAACAGCTCGATTCTACTTCCGCGCAGATGCCGGGAGAAATATTTGACGTTGATTCTTCACAGACATTGATTCAGGTGGTAAGAAGAGATGGTTCACTCACTCCCTTAAATATATCTAAAATTCGTTCGGTAGTTGAATGGGCTTGTGCTGAACAAAATGTTAATCCGATTACCTTAGAAGCTGGTTTAACCACTAGATTACGCAACGGTGTCACTACTAGAGATATTCAGGATAATTTGATCGACTGTGCTTTAGGAATGTGTAGCCCTGAAGAACCAGCCTGGCGTTATGTAGCAGGAAGATTGCATATCTGGAATAGGTGGAAAGATGCTCAAGTAAGTCGGGGATTTGGCTATGGAAACTACCCCGCGGCAGTGCAATTTCAGCTCAATGCCGAACGTTACGATCGCCATATTTTAAAATACTCTACGGCTGAACTAGCTGAAGCAGGAACCTGGATTAATCCTGATTGGGATAAAGATTATGATTATGCTGGGGCAGTACTGTTAACTAAACGTTACCTGTTAACCGACGAACTGCCTCAAGAAGCTTATCTTACCTGTGCTTTGCTGCTTGCTGTCAATGAAAAGCCCGAAGTTAGATTGAAGGTAGCCAGATCTTTTTATGAAGCGATCGCCCAACGAAAAATTTCTCTGGCAACGCCGATTTTAGCTAACTTAAGAGTGCCAAATGGTTCTTTGAGTAGCTGCTTTATTATTGGCATGGATGATAATTTAGAAAGCATTTTTGCCGAAATTACCAACGCAGCCAGAATTTCTAAGAATGGTGGTGGCGTTGGGGTAAACGTGAGCCGTATCCGCGCTACTGGTAGCTGGGTAATGGGTAAAGATCATGCTTCTGGGGGAGTTATTCCCTGGATTAAGTTACTCAATGATACAGCGATCGCCGTTAATCAGGGTGGACGTAGGGCGGGGGCAGTAACTATTGGCTTAGATATCTGGCATTTAGATGTGCCTGAGTTTTTAGAGATGCAGGCGGAAAATGGCGATCGTCGTCGCAAAGCCTATGATGTCTTTCCCCAACTGATAATCGTCGATGAATTTATGCGTCGAGTCGAGGGATGCGAAAAGTGGACGCTGGTAGATCCCTATGAAGTTAAAGAAAAGTTAGGTATTGAGTTAGCAGAACTTTGGGGCGAAAACTTTGAAGCTGCTTATGCTCAAATTGAAGCAGAATTGGCGAGCGACCCTGCGTCGCCGACAGGCGCAAAGGAACGCGCGAGTGGCAATAAAATTACTCTTTACAAGCAAATAGATGCCCGCGAATTGTTTAAACACATTATGCGGAGTCAGGTAGAGACAGGAATGCCCTATCTGGCGTTTAAAGACACGATTAATCGGGCAAATCCTAACAAGCATGAAGGTTATATCCCAGGGGTCAATCTCTGTTGTGAGAGCTTTAGCAACGTCAAGCCAGGATTAGAGGCTCACTGCTGTAATTTAGTATCTCTCAATTTGGCTAACGTCGAAGAATCTGAAATAGCTGATGCTGCTCGCTTAGCCGTGAGAATTCTCGACAATACAATTGATATAACCAAGCCTCCTTTTGCCGATAGCAAAACCCATAACGACAAATACCGCACGATTGGCGTAGGCTGTATGGGGTTAGCAGACTGGCTGGCAAAACGCCATTTAACTTATGAAAGCCTAGCGGAAATTAGCCAAATTTTTGAAGAAATCGGCTACTGGTGTACCGCCGCTTCGATGGAATTAGCCAAAGAGCGTGGTGCTTATGCGGCGTTTCCTGGTAGCGAATGGAGTCAAGGTAAACTACTGGGTTCTAAGTCGTTAGAGGAGATTTTAGAGCTTGCTCAAGATAAAGATCGTTGGCTTCAGTTAGCCCAGAATATTAAAACCTACGGTATTCGTAATTCACATATTACTGCGATCGCGCCGAACACTTCTTCTTCTCTGGTACAGGGTTGTACCGCTAGCATCCTACCTGCATACAGTAAGTTTTTCTACGACAAGTGGGCAAAAGGTACCGTACCTATTGCCCCACCGTTTATCGAAGATTGCTTTTGGTTCTATCGCGAAAATAAAAGTCTCGATCAGAAAATTGTAGTTAAAGCAGTTGCAGTTATGCAGCAGTGGATCGATACAGGCATTTCCATGGAATTATTGTTTAATCTTAATCAAGGAGTATATTTCCCTGATGAACCAGAAAGAGCAGTGAAAGCTAAAGATATTTATGAAACCCTAATCATGGCGTGGAAAGAAGGTTGTAAAGCTGTCTATTACGTTCGTACTGTCCAAAAAGATGACTTTAAAGAGTCTGGTGAAGGCTGTACAGCTTGTGCCAATTAATATTTGTTGATGGTTGATTGTAATTTTTAGTATTGTTACCAAGTTTAGAAAGTAGATCGATACGATTGAACCTGGTTAACTAAAAGAGCAGCTTGAGTGCGATCGCGCAAATTCAATTTACTCAAGATACTGGTAACGTGATTTTTGACTGTTTTTTCAGAAATATATAGTTTTTGAGCAATTTCTCGGTTATTTGCTCCCATAGCAATTAAGTTTAAGACTTCTTTTTCTCTGGGGGAAAGTTTGGCTAATTGAGAATCAATAGCGGAGGAAACTTTTGTTTTATGAGGAGTATAGCTTATATCAAGTACGGATAATCAATTAAAATAGAATAGCATCCATTCAAATAAAGAAGCAGTGCCAAAAAAACTTTCTCTTAGTGAACATTTAAGTACACAAGAACTACTAAATAGGT
>JBHJNW010000133.1:0-12189 GCA_050330395.1 Pleurocapsa sp. | reverse complement strand
TGGGAACGGCATAAATCGCATCTTCACTAAGAGACGCTACTGTGGGAATAATCGCAATTCCTAAGACTATTCCTGCACTCAGGGAGTTAAAAGGCTGCATCCCTGGGATAAAGTTCCGTTTACTAGGTATTGGTTCACGTAGACGAAATAAAAACAGGCTGAAAATAAGTAAATTAGCAGCAATTTTAGCTATCAGGAGTTTTCTCAATTTCTTCCCAGTCAAGAGAAGTTCAAGATCTAGTGAAAAGCTATAAAAACTGTAGAAAATATAGAAACCCAAGCTTAAAAAACTTACGAGACTCAAACTCTCGAATTTTCCAGAGACGCTCTCTTGAAAGAACGCCTCCGCCACAAAAGTTTTGAGTACTTAATAAAGCTCTTCTTCTTGGTGAGTAGTAATAACGCAATCAGCACTGGGGTATGCAACACAAGTAAGGACATATCCAGCCTCAATTTGATCGTCATCAAGAAAAGACTGATCGGACTGATCTACAGAACCAGACTCAAGTTTACCAGCACAGGTAGAACAAGCTCCCGCACGACATGAGTAAGGTAAATCTAAACCTTGCTCTTCAGCAACGTCAAGAATGTACTCATCATCAGGTACTTCGATAGTTTGTTCTCCATCAGGCATTTTAAGGGTAACGTTATAAGTAGGCATGTATGGTTTCCTCTTTTATAGGGTGATGTATCAATTTATGCTTATTAGGGAAATGTTATTTATTTGTTTTAGTAAAAAACAAGTTTTTCTTTACCAATAAGCATCATTTTTGATACTAAGGGAAAAATCCTAATTATTGATCGCGCATTAGCAATGAGATTTGTAATTTATCGTAAAATAAGTTTTACTTATGTATAGACTCAAAGAAATATATAGTCAATAAGAAATTCTCTTTATGGCTTTAAACAACCGAATAATCGGATAAATTAACAAATAGAACCAGAAACAAAGCCGCGGCATTTTTCCAAAAAATAACTATTAATTATATTTATACCTATGATTGATGATTTGTTCTTAGAGTAAACCAAAAAATCTTTCTTTGACATGATTACAAACACAAATTCGCCTCTCAAGGTTGGCATAGTTGGTACAGGATATGCAGCACAAAAAAGAGCAGAAGCGATAAAGTCTGATCAGCGTACGGAATTATTGGTAGTTACGGGAAATACTGCCGAAAAATTGTCCAAATTTTGTCAAAACTACGCAGTAGAAGCAGTTGACTCTTGGAATAGTTTGGTTAATTTACCAGAACTAGATTTGATTTTTGTCTGTACCATTAACCAAAGTTGTGAAGCGATCGCCAAAGCAGCAATCTTAGCAGGAAAGCACGTCGTAGTTGAATATCCTTTAGCATTAGAAGCTAAAGTGGCAGCAGAAATTATCGAGCTAGCAATTCAAAAACAAAAATTACTGCATATAGAGCATATAGAAATTATCGGTGGTTTACATCAAGCGATCAAAAAATATTTACCGCAAATTGGCAAAGTCTTTTATGCGCGATATGCCACTATTAGTTCTCAGCATCCAGTCGAGCAAAGCTGGAAATACCATCGGACGATGTTTGGCTTTCCTCTGGCAGCAGCACTATCTAGGATTCACCGCTTAACTGATTTGTTTGGCAAGGTAGAGAGCGTCAGCTGTTGTAATCGCTACTGGAATCTAGCTGATTCGGATTATTTCACCGCTTGTTTTTGTGATGCTCAACTAAATTTTGACAACGGAGTTAAAGCAGACGTTGTATATGGTAAAGGGGATATTTTTTGGGAGAGCGATCGCACCTTAGAAATTTATGGAGAACAAGGGAAAATTTTATTTAAAGGAGAAAAAGGAACTCTAATATTAGAGCAAGGTGAGCAAGAAATTCCTGTCGCTCCTCGTCGCGGTTTGTTTGCCCAAGATACTACTATGGTTCTAGATTATTTGTATGAGCAACAACCTCTTTATATTCAACCTCAAGCCAGCCTTTATGCTTTGCGGGTGGCTAATGCTGCTAGAGAATCTTCATTAACTAAAAAAGTTGTTGAAGTTTAATCACCCCTGCTAGTTACTTTGCCGCCTAAAGCTAAAGTAAATTAAACTATGAATGCTAATTGCCATAATTAGGTTTTTGTCCTTCAGATTGGGAAAAGTGGCGATCGCTCTACGCCAGCGTTCTCTTAATATTAAGAAAATTGAAATCATTGCTACTAACGATTAACATCGTTATCTAAGTCATTATCAATTAGCTAGTCTGATGAGCGGGTAATTTTTTAGGTTGATTTTTTTGTCAACAGGGCAAAAAACGGTTATAATATCACCAGATAATCATCCTGGTAATTAAATTAGCTATAATTTTAAGCTTTGGCTCAATCAAAGATCAAACTCTATAAAAATCAAGCTGAATACAGAGAGTAAGATTAAAACTAATCTTTCAGCCATATATCAGAACTATTCTTGATGCAGCGCGTTAGTGGGTTTCCTGGCTTGAAGTGACTGCATCGTTCCACTTTAATTACTAATTAATTGAGGCATTCATGGCAACTCGCGCAAATACTTCTAGTACTACTAGCAATTCCGATAAAGATAAGGCTCTTAACTTAGTTTTAAAGCAAATTGAGCGCAACTTTGGTAAAGGTGCGATCATGCGCCTAGGGGATGCTGTTCAAATGAGAGTAGAAACCATTCCCAGTGGCGCATTAACCCTGGATGTCGCTTTAGGTGGGGGACTGCCCAAAGGAAGAATTATTGAAATATACGGACCAGAAAGTTCTGGTAAAACTACCTTAGCTCTCCACGCGATCGCCGAAACGCAAAAAGCAGGAGGAGTAGCAGCTTTTGTTGATGCCGAACATGCTTTAGATCCTACCTATTCGGCAGCCTTGGGGGTAGATATTGAGAATCTATTGGTAGCCCAGCCAGATAATGGCGAATCAGGGTTAGAAATTGTCGATCAGCTAGTACGCTCTGCTGCCGTGGACTTAGTAGTAGTAGATTCTGTAGCAGCCTTGACTCCTCGTGCCGAGATTGAGGGAGAAATGGGCGACAATCAAGTAGGCTTACAGGCTCGTTTAATGAGTAAAGCCTTGAGAAAGATTGCGGGGAATATCGGTAAATCGGGAGCTACGGTAATCTTCCTCAATCAGCTACGGCAGAAAATCGGGATTAGTTATGGTAGCCCTGAAGTAACCACTGGTGGTAATGCCCTTAAGTTTTATTGTTCTGTCCGCTTAGATATCCGTCGCATTCAAACCCTTAAAAAAGGCAACGAAGGAATGTATGGGATTCGCGCCAAAGTAAAAGTTGCCAAAAATAAGGTTGCACCTCCTTTCCGTATTGCCGAATTTGATATCATTTTTGGCCAGGGAATTTCTACTATTGGCTGTTTGTTAGATTTAGCCGAAGACTTGGAGATCGTTATCCGCAAAGGTGCCTGGTATAGCTATAAAGGCGAAAATATTGGTCAAGGTAGAGATAACACAATTAGTTACCTACAAGAAAACCCTGAAGTGGCAGCCGAAATAGAGGCGAAGGTGAGGGCGGATATAAAAGAGGGTAAAAATGCAGCAGCAGCATCCCCTAATGCCTTTGATGATGGTAGTGATTCTGAAGAGGAATAAAAGTAGTAGGGGCAAACGACCATTCGCCCTTACTACTTTTAATTTGCTATCCATTAATCAAAATTGTGGAGTCCTAACGGAAACTATTGAAGAAAACTTGATTGAATCTATTTAGCTTCGTCTTTTGGCTGATCAATCCGAAACAAAAACACCATTAGCGTAATTACGCCGATTTGAAGCGCAAAGTTAGGAAAGTTATTTGCCAAATCTTGACCAGATGCCAATTTGGCTAAAAATACAAATGCGCCAATCAAACCTGATGCGCCAAAAGCAACATAGAAAAACTTTCTTAATCCTCGATAAGGTGCTTTTGATTCTGCTTTCAAACGAGCGTATTTTTCGGGGGTTAGGTTGTTTTTTCTAGCTCTAGCTAATTCTTCAGGCGATAAGTCTACCATTGTTATATTTTGAATAAACCTTGAATATTTATTATTACGTTTAGTAGTGGCAAAAAAAAGAGGTTAACTGAATTTAGTCACCTCTTTTTTGCTTTAGTTTTTGAGCTTGTAATAATTAATTAAGTCAGGTTGTTGAAGAGTTACTGAACTACAACTTTACCAACCATTCCTGCACCACGGTGAGGCTCGCAGTAGTAAGAATATTCGCCAGCTTCGTTGAAAGTACTTTCATAGCTATCTCCAGGAGAAAAGACTAAGTTTTTGTGAGACTTATCCGCAGCCTTTTCAAAAACTACGTTGTGGGGAGCCATTTTGTTATTTTCCCACTTAACTGTATCTCCTGATTTGATAGTTACAGTTTCAGGTACAAACTTAAGCATTCCGTTATCGCTACCCATTTTTACTTCAACAGTTTCTGCTGCTGCGGGATCAACGTTAAAGAAAAAAGTAGATGCTACTAATACTAGCGCGGACAATAACAAACTTATTTTTCTAGCCATTTGGTTGAACTCTCTGTGATCGAATATGAATTTTTTTAGTGAGCATTTTTGAAATCTGGATTTAAAACCTTGCACAAAATCTAGTCAACTTAATTAAGAATCTAGAGTTTTACGATGGGCTTTATTCCTTCCTATGTATATTTTACACAAGTTTGACGAGTTGTAAAACTTCTACGGCTTGTCTTTTGACTATTTTGGGGTAGATAACCGAACATGATCAGTTGATTACAATCAGTCGGTGATTGCAATTTAACAACTTGGAGGAGAAACTATGTTTGCCAAACTTTTGTCAACACTATTAGTATTTTTGACTGCTGCAATGTTTACTTTGACGACTCCTGCCTTAGCTGGAGATGCTGCTAATGGAGCAAAAATTTTCAGTGCCAACTGCGCAGCTTGCCATGCTGGCGGGAGAAACGTGATTAACGGAGCTAAGACTTTGCAAAAAGACGCTTTAGAGAAATATGAAATGAATTCTGTTGATGCGATTACCTACCAGATACTCAATGGTAAAAATGCCATGCCAGCTTTTAAAGGTCGTTTGAGCGATACCCAAATTGATGACGTAGCTACTTACGTTCTTTCTCAGTCAGAGAATGGTTGGTAAATTGCATGAGACTCATTCAATTACTTACAATTGCTTCGCCCAAGTCAAAAGATTGGCTGTTTAGCGCGTAGCGGTGGAAGTTGGGTAGTTTACTAACTTAAGTTTAAATAACCGATAGAAATATTCTCAATCGCGTTCATGGTTAATTGTCTGATTGAGGATATTTTTATTCAAAGGTGGTAAAGACTTAAATAATTTTATGTTGGCGTAGCAGCCTGTAACTTTATGAAACAATAGAGGATATTAATGATTATTTAAGTAGGAGCAGAAGAGATGGAGCGAGGGAAAATTGTCGCTATTATTACAGGCGTAATTTCAATTTTAATTGCGATCGCTTATTTAGTTATTGTGCAGCTAATAGATTTTCGTGGCGAAATGGTACCAGCACCCATTGGTCACTTCCCAGTTATCGAGCAACAAGCAAGCTTTTGACCTATAAATATGCGTATTTACACCATAGACTGACCAAGAAGAATCAGAGGCTCTCTGGGTATACACTATGGCAGAGGGCAGAAAACAAGCTTATGTTAGATGAGTTAATTTAGTCGCTGAACACTCCATGCTCAGGGATGCTAGTCATCAACAGGTAATTCATAAATTTTCCTTTATTAAGAGTTTAAATCTATCTCAGGGAAAGAGCAAAAACTCTCAGCCAGATTTAAATAAGCTCAACACAGAGAGAACTTGTAGTTTTCAACAGCAGAAAACATCTTCTGCTCAAGTCTTAGCAACTAACAAAGAGGCAAAGGCTTCCGTAAAAGCAATCGTGGCTACTGCCGATCAGGCTTCTACTATCGATGCGAATTGGTATCAGCTAGATGCAGATGCCTATAGCTTAAGTTTGGCAGAGATTATTAATTCTGCCTCAGATAATAAGAGCGATCGCCAAGCGTGGGCTGCGCCCAATCGCAACTTATCTCACCATCGCAGGTATTTGGGTAAGGTTTTATTTGCTCTTGCCTGTAGCTATAGTTTATTTGTTGGCTGGTGGCTTTTTGGAGATCAAGTAAACAGAATGCTCGTCATGTTGACAGGTGGCAAACAAGTGATTGTGTCGAAGTCTGATGTTCAGTTTATTGACTATATGAGGCGATCGCTAGATCAGCTAGATCGCCAATTAGAAGCAAAAAATCTCGCTCCAGATCAGGTAGTTTATATTCCTGTATATACACCTAACGCTGCCACAATTCAATTTCCCCAGGTAGCGGGTAACAATATACCACTGACAACATTACCCAGCAGTACCCCTGCTTCGATTCCTCCGCCTGAAACTCCGCCAGTATTAAAAATTCCGACACCACCACCTTTACCTGCACCAACACCGATGGTGGACAGTTCTGGGCAGGAGAAGGCGATCGCTACCTCAAATAAACCAGCGATTAAACATACTCTCAGCGGCATCTTGGAATTGGGAGCAAATAAATCAGCAGCACTAATTAAAGTTCAAGGCGAAACCAGACGCGTTTGGGTAGGCGAAAAAGTCAATACCAGCGGTTGGATTTTGGAGTCGGTGGAAAATCAGCGGGCAAAAATTAGTTATCAAGGACAAGTTCGCTTTATTGCTGTGGGAGAAACGTTCTAAGATATGAATTAAAGCTAAATATCTAAGAAGCAAGATGGATTTATTTGACGATATCAACCAGTTTTTAGAAGAGCGACTTGACGAGTTTTTACGTGATAATCCTCATCTAGAATTGCAGGCAATTGAAGAACAGTTACGAGAACAAGAATTAGATATCACCAAATTAATTGCTAAACTACAGCTAGAAGAAAAAAGTCTGCAAGATCGGGTATTGGCGATCGCTAATGATATTCAAACTTGGCACGCCAGAATTAGCAAAGCCGAAAAAGCCAACAGACAGGATTTAGCCGATGCTGCTAGAGAGCGAGAAGCCGAATTATTAAGACAGGGAAATCAAGTTTGGGGACAGATGGAAGGGGTCAAGCAGCGCACCTTACAAGCTCAAGAACTACTTCAACAAGTAAAACAAAAGCGTCAGGAACTTAAAAACTCGGCTCCAGCCCAAACTCAAGCTGCCAAAACTTATTCTAGCGATACTATCGGATGGGATCGCGGTGCTAGCTCTCCTCAGTATCATCGTAGTGCCGATCCTCTAGAAGCAGAATTTCAGAAATGGGAAGTGGATGAAGAATTAGAACAAATTAAAAAGAACATGAATAAGTAATAGAAGTGTGGAAGTGCCGAGAGACTGTAGACAGGGCAAAGAAATAACTTTTGACTTTTGACTCCTGATTTTAAATACTTGCCGATCGCAACAGTAATTTAGTTGCTTTGCTTACCGTCAATGGCAAACTAATAAAATGCCCTTGCATATAGTTACAGTGCAAAGTTGCCAGTAAATTCTTTAACTGCTCTGATTCAACTCCTTCGGCAACAATTTGTAGATTTAGACCCGCTCCCAAGGTAATAATGGCGTTAATAATTGCTAGATTACTAGAATCAAAGCTAAGCTCACTAACAAAAGAGCGATCTATCTTAATAGTACTAAACGGAAAGTCTTTGAGATAGCTAAGAGAAGAGTATCCTGTACCAAAATCATCCATCGATAGAGAAATCTCCATCTGATGCAGATCAAGGAGTATCTGCTTGGCTAGGTTAGTATTACGCATCGTAGCTGTTTCAGTTATTTCTAACTCTAAGCTACGAGAACTTAATTTGGTTGCTGATAAAATTCGTTTGATAGTCTGAACTAAATCATTGTTATAAAATTGACGAGCTGATAAATTAACCGACACGATTAGGTTGGATAGACCCATATTTTGCCAGGCTTTAGCCTGAGTACAGGCGGTTTTTAGTACCCATTCGCCAATTTCGACAATCAAACCATTCTCTTCAGCTATGGGAATAAACAAGTCAGGCGCAACTAGCCCCAAATCTGGATGTTGCCAGCGTAGCAAGGCTTCAACTTTCACAATTTTGTTACTAGAAACCTCAATAATCGGCTGATAGTAAAGAGTAAATTCTTGCTTGTTTAGTGCGCGATGTAAATCATTCTCTAGATTGAGTAATTCATAAGCCTGGGAATTTAGTCTCAAAGTATAGTGTTGATAATCGTTGCGACCTTTTTCTTTGACACAATACAGAGCAACATCAGCATTTTTTAATAAAGTTTCGGCATCACTGCCATCATCAGGATAAACAGCGATTCCAATACTGCTGGTAATGTGTAAATAATGCTTTGACAAATTAAACCCAGGCTTAAGAGCTTCTAAAATTCTGATAGCGATCGCCGTGGCATCTTCTCGACAGCTAATTTCAGGTAACAAAAGGGTAAATTCATCTCCTCCCCAACGAGCAATAATGTCTTTTTCTCTCACGCATTTTTTGATTCGCTCTACTACATTTTTGAGCAAGAGATCTCCCACTGCATGACCAAGAGTATCGTTGATAGTTTTAAAGCGGTCTAAATCTAAAAACAACACCGCCAGCATTCTGTTATTTTTCTGTGCTAAATTTAGGGCTTTCTCTAATTCGTAGTCGAATAAAGTTCGGTTGGGTAAGTTAGTTAAAGAGTCGTGGAAAGCCTGATGTTGAATAATTACCTGAGCTTTTTTGTGTTCAGTAACGTCTCGAAAGCTCCAAACTTGACCCATTTTTTGTTTGTGAAGCTGCTGTATTTGGGAATAACATTCAATTATTTTACCGTTTTTTAATTCCAAAGAATTGTATTTGTCTGAGTCAAATTGAGCGTATCTTTCTCTTAAGCTACTAGCATAAGGTTCGGTAATTTCTGCTAATACCAGAGTTAAAATTTGCTCACGATCAAGCTTGGGGTCTGTAGGCAAACCCCAAATATCAATAAACTTTTGATTATAGTTGACAACTTGACCGCCTTCATCGAGGACTAAAATACCGTCGGCAGTAGCTTCTAAGGTAGCTTGTAACAACGAAATAGCGCTTTCTAATTGCTGATTAACTTCCAGTAAAATTTTGTTTTGTGCTGCTAACTGCTGTTCTTGCTGGTAGCGTTTTAAAGCTTCTTTAACGGTCAAAATTAAATCTGTTTCGTCCCAAGGTTTAGCAACATAACGATATAGGGCAGCAGCGTTAACCAGATTTCCTACCGCATCGGCGTTGGCTTGCCCTGTTAAGAGAATTTTTAAAGTATTAGGATGAAGAGAATGCAGCTTAATTAATAATTTGTCTCCTGTCATATCTGGCATAATTTGATCGGAAATAATTACAGGAATATCAATTCCTTCTGCCATCAATTCTGCACAAACAGCGATCGCCTCTGCCCCGCTATCTACCAGTTCAATATCATATTTCTGACCCAAAGAACGTTTTAGCTGTTCTCCTAAACTGCTCAAAATAATTGGCTCATCATCAACGCAAATAATTGCTGCTCGCTCATTACTAAAATAACTATCTGGCGCAATTTCTGGTTGTAAAGCAAAATTTATTATTCGATCTTTGCTCATATAAATTGTTGATTGAATATAACAGAATTTACATTTGCCAGAGCTTAATAGCGATCAAAATAAGATTGCAATTATAGCGACTATCTAACACTACTATATTGATTAATTTTTGTAATAATGACCTAAATTATAACCAGCTTTTCCTCAAATTGGAAAAATTGTTAGGAAATTTTCTAATGTTTTCTTGAAGAATAGATAGTAATCAAAATAGAAATGAATTTGACTACAAAAATATAGCTTTTGTGGCTGAGAAAAATAAATAGCTATTGCCGTTACCCGTGAGCTAAGACAAACTGGATGTATGATTTAACTAGCTGTTAACTTATGAACAATAATCATTCGCCAACGAAAGAAAATCAACAGGATTTAGCAATAGCGACGGAGAGGACTAAAGTAGCAGCGACTATTATCGACAAGATTCGTCGTTCTCAAGATATTGATACAATCTTTACAACGACAACTCAAGAAATGCTGCGAGTCTTGCAGTGCGATCGCCTGATAGTTTATCAATTCAATCGTGATTGGAGTGGACAGGTAGTTGCCGAATCTGTTGCTAATGGTTGGATTTCCCTATTAGTTGCACAAGATCATAAATTGCTAGGAGATGGTCATGTCCAACAAGATCGCTGTCTGCTGCGTGATTGGTCAAAAGGGGAACAAGGGGACATTGTTCGCAATGATAGCTTTCTTCAGGAAACTCAGGGGGGAAAATATACTCGTGGGCAAAAATTTACCGCAGTAGATGATATTTACAGCAAGGGTTTTCCTGATTGTTATGTCAAATCACTAGAAACATATCAAGCAAAAGCATATCTGCTGATACCTATATTTCAAGATCGCCAACTTTGGGGCTTATTAGGAGCATATCAAAACGGATCTACCCGAACCTGGTCAAACTCAGAAATTGAATTAATGATGCAGATTGCTAGTCAATTGGCAGTCGCTTTACAACAGGCGGAATACGTAAGTCAACTTAGGCAGCAAACCAAAGATTTAGAAATAACGGTAAAAGAATTAAAATTAGCTCAACAACAGTTAATTCAACAAGAAAAATTAGCTGCCTTGGGGCAATTGGTAGCAGGAGTTGCTCACGAAATCAATACGCCGTTAGGGGCAATTCAAGCTTCGGCGGGTAATAATACCAAGGCTTTGATTGCTGCGATCGCCGAATTACCCAATCTGTCCGAATTTCTTAATCCAGCAGACAAAGCTACTTTTTTTCAGCTGATCGAACACGCGATGGGAAACAAGCCCATTTTTTCTTCTAGTGAAAAACGCCCCCTCAAACGTCAAATTACCAGTCAACTTAAAGAACAGAAGATTGATAATGCCAGAAATATTGCCGATTTACTAATCGATATTGGCATAACTGAATCAATTGATTTTTACTTATCTTTATTACAACACTCTCAAGTCAACTGGATTCTAGACCTAGCATATAATTTAACTCGTTTATTAGGCAATAATCGAACTATTCTTACTTCAGTAGAAAAAGCATCGAAAGTTGTTTTTGCTCTCAAAAATTATGCGCGATTTGATACTAGCGGAGAGAAGCAATTAGCCTATATACAAGATGGATTAGAAACTGTACTAGAAATTTACCACAACCAATTAAAACAGAATATTGAAGTGATTCGTAATTACCAAGATATTCCCCAAATTTGGTGTTATTCAGATGAGTTAATTCAAGTGTGGACAAATCTTATTCATAATGGTATCCAAGCAATGAAAAGTGGAGGAATTTTAACTCTTGCCACTGCTTTAGAAAATAAAATAATTAAAGTAGAAATAACTGATTCTGGAACTGGGATTCCTCCAGAAGTCCAAAAAAAGATCTTTGAACCTTTTTTTACTACCAAACCAATAGGAGAAGGCAGCGGTTTAGGATTACATATCAGCAAAAAAATTATTGATAAACATCAAGGAACTATTACCGTTGACAGTCAACCAGGACAAACTAAATTTAGTATTTTGCTACCTCTAATCAGTAATCAATAATCAAATTATGTCTGAATCTGCAATTTTGTGTGTTGATGATGAAGTGTTTATTTTAGACAGCCTCAAAGAACAGCTTAAACGTAAATTTGGCGATCGCTTTATTTATGAAGTAGCCGAAAGTGCCGAAGAAGCTTGGGAAGTTATTAAAGAACTACAAAAAGATGACGTTAAAGTTATTGCGATCGTCTCGGATTGGCTAATGCCAGGAATTAAAGGAGATGAGTTTTTGATTCAAATTCATCAGCGTTTTCCCAAGTTGGTCACGGTTATGCTGACGGGACAGGCGGATGATGCTGCTATTGAACGAGCAAAAAAAGAAGCCAACCTTCATGCTTGCTTATATAAACCCTGGACAGAAAGCGAATTAACTCAAATTATTACTACGGCGATTAATCAATAATAATCATCAAGGGAAAATAGACACTTTCAATATCCTCAGGTTTGGTGTAGTATAGCGCTGCGCGCAAGTACCACAAGGGCGACGCAAAGCTAGTCCTAAAGGACGACACGCAGTTAGTGCTTTAGGACTATAGTCATTCCAAATAATTTCCGTATGATTTTACGATGTCATCTAAAGTAGTATGTGGAGGGGAATAAATACGTCTTTTTTTAATAATGGCAAAGTCTTGTTCTATACGATTAAAAT
>JBHJNW010000132.1:0-23172 GCA_050330395.1 Pleurocapsa sp. | reverse complement strand
ATTGGCGCACAATGGAATTCAGAAAACGTGTCCCAAATATTGAGGCTTCGTTGTGCTTATTTGAATACATCCATCAGTTTGAGTATTTGTGCTTAGTCAAAAAGAGGGATGCTCCCCATCCTGATTCCCTACTTGTCAGCAAAAACTATTTTTAATCTAATTACTTATTCTCCCACAACAATAGTCGGTTAACTTACGCCGAGCTGTACTAGTATCAACATCAGTCTGGACTATCAACTTAATTTTACTTCAACTCTCTATTTCTTGATTTTTGTCTGATAGATAACTTTTAAAAAACTGTAATCTTTACCTTAACTAGAATATTTAAGAAAAATTATGGCATTTATCTTAAGTTCAGAAAATGTACTCGCATATTTAACGCTGAAAGGGATTTGCCAACCAGAGCAACAATTAATCGAGGTGGTTGAGTCCGATCAATACAAAAATTTTAATTTAATTGTCAACGTCACGGAAAACGATCACTATTTGGTCAAGCAAGAGCGTTTAACAGACAAAGATAATCTAACATTTGGCAACCTCAACTATGAGTTGGCATTGCATCAACTGATTAAAAACTTCCCTGAATTAGAGCCAATTCAAACTTCAACATCACAAGTTGTCAAATTCGATCCAGAAAATTCAATTATTGTCATTAGATATTTGCCAGATCATCTCTCTCTAGCAGAGTTTTATGAGCGCAAACAAGAATATCCACCCCAGATTGCCTCTTTATTGGGTAATAATTTAGCCCAACTACATCGTCTCACTTTAGAGCAAACAAAATATCGAGAGTTTCTGATTCAGCAGACTGGTCAAAATGATTTTGGTAACGCCCCTCTGTCTTTGCGAGGATTGGCAAGAGTTGGTCCAGGAATTTTTGGTAATATATGCAGCAATGGAATTGATTTTTTTAAGCTTTATCAACGCTTCCCTAGTCTTCATCAAGCAGTAAGCGAACTTCACGGTAGCTATCAATCAGTTTGTCTGACTCATTGCGATCTTAACTTCAGCAATTATTTAATCGAAAATCAAGATGATATTTCTGCTGGCTCTCAAATCAAATTAATTGACTGGGAGTTTTTAAATTGGGGAGATCCTGCTTTCGATTTAGGTATTCTCGTCGCTAAATATCTAAAACTTTGGTTAAACAGTCTATTTGTAGACAGTGATACAGAGCTAAATTTAGCTCTTAGTTTGGCACTCTGCCCTCTAGAAAAAGTTCAACCTAGTTTAAGTGCGTTATTAAAAGGCTATCTCGCTGAATTTCCAGAAGTTTTAGCGGCAATACCCAATTTTTTGACCAGAGTTATTCAGTTTGCAGGGCTTGATTTAATCAAATCTATTCAGCATAAAATAGAGCATCACAGAGCTTTTAATAACAGAGATATTTGCAGTCTTCAAGTGGCGAAAAGCCTGTTATGTCAACCAGAAGAATCTATGGCTACTATTTTTAGTTTTACTGATAGCAAAGCAGTCGCCGCTGTCTAATTTTCAATCACAATAATTTTTTAAACCAACCTTGAAATTATGACTGTTTCTATTAATCGCCTAACTTGTGAACCAAGCTTGGATCATTCTACAGCTGACTTAGAACAAGTTTTACAAGATATTGTTGATCACATTACAATTCAAGCTGATTTTACCATTACTCATTCTAAATACGAAGCCGTCAAACTGCCTTCAGAATTACAACAGCGTTTTAGTAAACTATCAAACAAGGTAAGATACAACTATCTAGAGACAAAGCTACAACAATTTTTGTATCGCAATTACTACCAAATAGAAACGGGCAGTAAGTTGACAGAAGAAAATTATCAGCTAGAGAATCAGGCTATTAAGTGGTCTGACAGTGATTTTTTAGCCAAACTAAGACGTAATAACCATAGTGATGGTCATTTTGAATTGGGATGGTTAATTGTCGGGGAAACCGAGGCAGGGTTTTTGCAGGTTAAAAAAAATGGCTTAACTCTACATATTCGACGCGATCGCCATCTGCCGAGGGAAGAAGAATCGGCTAAGGTAGGAGACACGGTTAGCGTCAAAATGCCGCCACAGCTAGTAGAACCAGGATATTATATTTCTGTTGGTACCGTAGGAACGATTAAGGATCTTGAGCTACAGCCTGATAACCCGATCGTCAATGTCTATCTTAATCTTACTTCTCTAGGTGCATTAGAATTGATGGACAGTTTGACTACTGAGTTAAATGCGATCGCTATTCCTTTCCAGTTTAAAGTGCTGTATCGACCAGAAGAATACACTTACTGTAATTCAGCGACTCTCAGCTTTGCTAAGAGCGAGTTTGAGTGCGTCAAAACGATTATTGAAACTGCTTATCGTCAGTATAAAGCTTATTTTAAGCTAGAAACTCTTTTATTCACTAAATATCTAGCTCCAGGATTGAGCATAGCCGAACAACCTTTAGCCAACGTTGACTTGGCTCAAGATCGGTGTCAAATGATCGCCCAAGCCTTAATTACTGCTTGGCAGCAGGATAAAGCTTTCCCTGCTGATAGACTAGAATGTATTCGCGATCGCTTTTGGCAAGCAAATATTAGTTTAGAACGACCTTATCTGAATCCTAACTCTCAAGATATTTACCATCGTTTTTAAGCAAATAATTGAATGTATGATACCAACTACCAATCATCTTCCAACTGGGCTACCATCTCTTCGACTACTTCGGCTGTTTCCCCCTCATCGAGATCTTCATCGCCCCAGGCTTCGGATAATGGCTGTACTACTTTAGAGATCGCATCTTGGACAAAGGATTTGACAAACTCATCCCGCCGACTCAGTTGAAACTGTTGCTGCACTACTTCTGTGATGCCCCCATCTCCCCAATCAAGGTTGCGCCTAAAATATTCAATAAAGCTTTTACCAGCAATGCGGGTTAGGTAGGCAGCAGATACAGCTTGAATCGCTTTACCAACAATATAGGTGGCAAAGTGGAACTGGAGGGCTTTGGCTAAGATATCTACCGCACCTTTAACTACACCTAAGCTAACCAGAGTTTTACCGAGAGATAAGGCTAATTCTTTACCCTGTTCGAGATCTAGTTCGATATTATAAATTCTGCCGATTTCGATTACCATTTGAGCATTAACCGCAGCGGTAGCTAACATATCTACTACTGGTACAGGAGTGACAGCGATTACTCCCGCGCTAATCCACTGATAGCGATCTATTATTTTATCTGATTCTCGACGACGCTGGTTCTCAATAATGCTGCGGGCTTCTTCTCCCAAGCGATGAGACTGAAGCAAGATGTTATCGGCAATCAAATCTTCTCCCTCTGCCCGCAATACTGCTACTAGTCTTTTGATCAACGGTAAGATCTCGACAGGAGGCTCAATAATTTCGCCGCTGGCTAACTGAACTGGTTGGGGGTTGGCGCAAATTGCAGTTACGTCACTAGAAGAGATAAAAGGCTTGACCCTTTCTTTCAGTCTGCCCAGGATTATTTCTCGATCTTCATCAGTATAAAGATCGGTTTTATTAAACACTAACAGCGATCGCTTCCCAATTTCTGCTAATGTCTTTAAAGGCTCGTATTCTGACTGTCGTAGATCGTTATCTACGGTAAAGACGAGCAAGTCTGCTTCTGTAGCTAGCTGTTTGGCTATTTTTTCCCGTTCTGTTCCCGCAATTCCTGCTTCTAAGATACCAGGGGTGTCAATAATTAAGATTTCTCTGCCTACTCCTTTCAGCTTCAAACTATAGGTTTCTCCTTGAGTAGTTGTTCCCATGATCGGGTTGGTTTCTCCGACAATTTCCCCCACCAACGCATTAACTAAAGAGGTTTTTCCTGCCGATCCTGTACCAAAAATTACTACCTTGACTTCCCCTCTTTGAAGATCTGCTTCGATTTGTCGAGATCTACCTAATAAAGCTTTTTGGGTAATTTTGTCTTGTATTTGCCCTACCTGCTGTTTTAATGCCTGAAGATTCTGGGCTGCTACCTGATTTTTTTCTTCGGGAACTCTGATTCGTTTAGCACGGCGTTTATCTTTCTTGCGTCGAGAATTACGGGTAGATTTATTAACGTAATAAATATAGCCTCCCATAATTAACCCGATTAGGATAATTACTAGTAGCAGCAGTAAATTAGCCAAAATGGGTGCAGTAAAAGAGATCTGCATATACAGGTGAGACAGAGATGTCACCAACCAGATCGATAATCCCAGAATGACGCTCAAACCAAGAAATAGAGCTACTATACGAAACAAAGGCATTTGCAGTCGCTCAAAACAGAGGTAATCTACTTATATTAACGACTTTTAATCAATTTAATTGACAGTCAGGTCCTACTCAGTCGAAAAATATTAGTCTTTTAACAATTTTACCCTAAGCTCAAAGTCCTGATATTGTTGAATAACAGTTAAGTAAAGTTGTTGGTTGATCATAAAAGTATGTGGTTTATCTTACGGAAGCAAAATAAGACTGTATGATAACGCCATTGCAACTTCTGGTTTTTGAATCGGTTGATCTCCTTAATAATTATCTACTTAGCGATTAGTAGCGATCGCTGAAATATTAATTTTTACTTCCAACTCAAGCTGACAAAGCTGTTAATTTTAAATACAAATTTTTTGCATGAAAAGTAGCCATCATAAAATAGCTTATACTACGTATATTTTAATTACTTTAAATTTACTCATCTATGCTTTAGAAATCAAATTGGGAGGTAGTCAAAGTGCTTTGGCACTAGAACGCTTAGGCGCATTAATTCCCGAGAAAGTTTTAGCAGGAGAATGGTGGCGATTAATTGGTGCTAATTTTCTACATTACGGTTCAATTCATTTGGCAACTAATATGTTGTCACTTTTTTTTGTTGGGCGTTTAATTGAATTTAGTTTAGGAGCAAAATATTATCTGACTATCTATCTATGTAGTGGTATAGGCTCAATGCTTACTTTTACATTGTTGGCTTTTAGGCTAGGTTTAAATAATGCTTTTTTAGTTGGCGCGTCAGCAGCCATTATGGGTCTTATTGGCGCAATTTTAGCTATTTCGCTCCAAATTTGGTTAAAAAAAAGATATTCAACTACTGCCAAACGCCGATTGCAACAAATTATTCTGATCATTATTATTCAATTTATCTTTGATAATTTAATTCCCCAAGTCAGTTTTCATGCTCATCTGTTTGGCTTTATCATTGGTTTTTTGATTAGTAGTGTTCTGGTATTTATTAAATTTAATTTAGAAGAGGCTTAAAAACACACTGACAAAAATTAAGCATGTCTCATAGTAAATATTTAGCTCGTTCTAGAAATGTAACTCAGTAAATTTATTAATAACTTCCAAAGTGTATCTAGTCGTAAAGTTAGGAAAGAATTTAAAGAAACTTCAGATTGAGTGGGTGTTGGTGATTCGGGTTGTAACTCAAGCAGAACCCAATTGATTATTCCTGATAAGAATGGCAGGACAAAACAAACTACCAAAGCGATCGCTACCCAACGGAAAATAGCAGGTCTTTTTCTGCCTTCTGTAGGATAACCACAGCTAAGACATATTTCTGTTTCTGCTGCATTAAGAGTACCGCAAACTTTACAAGGTTCTAGAGGCATAGATAACATTTAGCATTTAGCATTTAGCATTTAACAATTATCCTAAAGCCTTGCTGATTATTTCTGGAGTTACTCGATCGCTAATAGTAACCTTGCCGATCTCTATAGGCAAAATAAAGCGAACTGTTCCTGCTTTTACTTTCTTGTCGCTTTTAATAGTTTCTAAAATATCTTTAATCGCTAACTCAGGCGGAATCTCTGTGGGCAATCCAGCTTTGGCAATCAAAGTATCTTGGCGATCGGCTTCTGGCTGAGTCCATAATCCCATTGCCACGGCAATTTTCCCTGCTGCCACCATACCAATAGCTACTGCTTCGCCGTGAACAAACTGCTTGTAGTGGGTTAAGCTTTCCAATGCATGACCAATAGTGTGTCCGTAATTAAGAATTGCCCGTAATCCCGCTTCTTTTTCATCTTGGCTAACTACTTCAGCTTTTGCCTGACAAGAACGAGTAATAATCATCTCCAATAATTCATCACCGACATTATCTAAACTATCCAGGCGATCGCAGTGTTCTAGTTTGGTAAATAGATCCTCATCCCAAATCACGCCGTATTTAATAACCTCTGCCATTCCTGCCCAAAATTCTCTAACAGGCAAGGTTTTTAATAGATTTGGGTCGATCGCCACTAGTTTTGGCTGATAAAAAGCACCAATCAAATTTTTGCCTTGAGGATGGTTGACTCCTGTTTTTCCGCCGACAGAAGCATCGACAATTGCTAACAAAGAGGTTGGTACTTGCACAAAATTTACGCCTCTCAACCAAGTTGCCGCCGCAAATCCCGTCATATCGCCAATAACCCCCCCGCCTAAAGCAACAAAGGTAGACGAACGTTCTAAATGATTCGCTTGTGCAGTGTCATACACCTGTTGAATCGACTCAAGGGTTTTATGTGTTTCCCCCGCAGGTATCAAATGAGTATAGGTTTCAAAGCCAGCCTCTTTTAAGGAATTGAGACAAGCGTCACCGTAATGAGCAAAAATTTCTGGGCTAGAAATAACTAATACTTTGTTGCCAACATTCAGTTGTTTGATTTGGCTACCCAACTGCTTCAGGCTATTAGGGGCGATCGCGATCGCATAAGAATCTTGCGGTAAATCAACGGTTATATTAGGCATAATTGGCTGTGATTTATGAGTCAAAGATATTTAAACCAGTCTAATATTGGCAAGAGAAACAATTACAACTATCTCAGATTACTGTTTAAAGCGATATTAATAACTGACAAACAATAGTAGCAACCAATTGAATTGCACTTAACTTAATGCCGCTTTTCTAAACCAGAGTATTTAGATGTTGAATTAGCTGTTGTGCTTGAAGTACACCTTCTATTCTTTCGGCTGGTTGACCATCTTTAAAGAGAACTAAAGTTGGCAAAGCCTCTATTTGATACTTAGAAGCCAGATTTGGATATTTATCCGTATCAATTTTGACTACTTGAAGGCGATCGCGTAAATCAGCTCCTACCTGTTCTAAAATGGGAGACATCATTTGACAAGGGCCACACCAAGTTGCGTAAAAATCTACTAAAACAGGGATACTGGAATTTGCTAATAAATCTTCAAAACTAGAGAATTGCTTTTTAACTGCCATAGCGATCGCCTTATATATAACTTAAATTTAGTCGCGAAGAGAAAATTAGTCTAAGAGATTAGTTAGCCTATATGATAGCTAAGTCAGAAGGAAACTTTCGTAATTTTATTGAGTTTCTTAAGCATATGTCAGGAGGGGCAAGTTATGGAATTACTCCCAGAAAATTTACAGCATCTCAAAGATAAGGTAGCAGTAGTGACGGGGGCTTCAAGAGGAATTGGTAAAGCAGCAGCTTTGGCGTTAGCCAATCAAGGGGCAAAAGTTGTAGTTAACTATGCTCGTTCTAGTGATGCTGCCGAGGCTACGGTACAAGAAATTGTTCAGACTGGAGGAGAAGCGATCGCGGTACAGGCTGATGTTTCTCAAAGCGCCGAAGTAGAGAATTTAATTAAAACAACCCTCGATAAATTTGGACGCATTGACGTTCTCGTGAACAATGCTGGTATTACTAAAGATACTTTGTTGCTGCGCATGAAGCTCGAACAATGGCAAGCAGTGATTGACCTCAATCTAACTGGGGTTTTCTTATGTACCAAAGCCGTTAGTAAAACCATGCTCAAGCAACGCAGCGGCAGGATTATCAATATTGCTTCCGTTGCGGGACAAATGGGTAACCCAGGACAAGCTAACTATAGTGCAGCTAAAGCGGGGGTAATTGGTTTTACTAAAACCGTTGCCAAAGAATTAGCCAATCGTGGTATCACCGTAAATGCCATTGCCCCAGGATTTATTGAAACTGATATGACCAACGATCTTAAATCAGATGATATTATTAGCTTTATTCCCCTGGGTCGTTATGGCAAACCCGAAGAAGTTGCAGGAACGATCCGCTTTTTAGCTGCCGATCCCGCAGCAGCCTATATTACAGGTCAGGTATTTAACGTTGATGGCGGGATGGTGATGGCTTAGATCGCTGTGGGTTTTAGTTTTATAGTTTTAGTTGGGAATAAATATGGTTCGTCCTTTAGGGCAAGTCCTTTAAAGTACCCCAAGGGCGATCGCTAGCTAATCAATCTGCTGTTGCCTCTTTGACTATTCTCTAAGATATTGAACTCGGACAAGCATCTTGGATAGACAGTCTTACCAACAGTCTAAAGAGTACAACGTTCCTCTTAGACCGTGTATTAACAACTACAGCAATGACACAAACTCTTCAACGCTTAACTCAATATCCCGAATTATTGCTCTCAACGTTCCTTACGCGATCTCTGAGTGGTTTGGAACAACAACTTGGGCAAACGGTTCATCTCTCCGCATGATAATGTGGCTGCTTTCTTGCCGCTTTTGATAAAAACCAATTTTTTCTAGAACCTTGATACACTCTTTGCCCGAAATACTAGGCAACTTACTCACACGACCACCAAGAATGTTTCAAAATTGTCTTCTGGGACAGACAAACCATCCGCTTCTAGGGCAGTTACGTAGCCTGCGATGGCTTCCTTGATGTTTGACAGAGCCTCTTCTTTCGTTCTTCCTTGGCTATTACATCCCTTTAAACTTGGACACTCCACAATCCAATAACCATCCTCATCCTTATATAAAATTACCTGTCTTGTGTGCTGGCTCATAGGTGAAAATTATATAGTCATTTCAATGTGAAATCACCTATGATTCATCCAGGAGATGAGCTTACCAATTATCAACGGCTACGGGAAGTTGTTCTTGGATTCGTCGGGCTAAGTCTTCGGAAGTTTCTGAGTTGTTATACAAGACCATAGTTGTACTTTCATTGCGCTTAAAGCCAATCCGTTCGTAAAAGCTCTGTTGGTGAGTGGTGGTCAAATAGACTCTTTCGACTTTGCTAACTAATGGATGTGAGAGAACTGTTTGCACCAGCTTTCTGCCTAAACCGACTCCCTGATAATTTGGATCGATAACCACATCCCAAATAGCAGCGCGGTAAACACCATCAGAAGTTGCTCTGGCAAAGCCGATCAGGCGATCGCCATCCCAGACAGTGACAACAGGATTGCTATTGGCGATCGCAATTTTGAGATCGTCCATATTTCGCGATCGCGCCCAAAAAGCAGTTCTGATAAATAAGCTTTGCAGTTGTTCAAAATCTACTTTCGATTTATCGACACAAAACTGAATATGACTACAATCCATTGCGGTTACCACCTATTTCTATTGTTTCTAGAACAGCACCCTGAATATCACGTTTGAAACTAGCCTATTTGTTTTTTATCTGGTGTAATTTCAGACATTAGCTGCGATTTTCAGCGTTTTTAAAATCCTATCGTTATCTTTGCAAATTTTTGGTTAATTATGAATGATTTATATAGTTATTTCCTGACATTCTAACTTACTGATGACTAGATATAAATTGGGTAATTATCCAATTACTTCTTAGAAGATTGTAGAAGATCATATCTTCATAAGGATATATAGTATTAAAACCTTTATTGTTTAAATCCTGAATAATAATTTCTATGATTACGATCGCATTACCAAAAGGTGCTTTATTAAAAGACAGTATTGAATTATTTCGCAGCGTCGGCTTAGACTTTAGTGCCTTTTTGGATAAAACTAACCGTCAGCTACAGATTAGCGATCCAACTAATACCGCTAAAGCTTTGTTGGTGAGAGCGCAGGATGTTCCTGTATATGTAGAGTATGGTCAAGCACAACTAGGAATTGTCGGCTATGATGTGCTGCGAGAGAAACAACCTGAAGTGGCTAATTTGACTGACCTTAAATTTGGCTATTGTCGTCTATCTGTAGCAGTACCTAAAACCAGCTCCTATCGACGCTCTGTCGAATTACCGCCCCACGGTAGAGTGGCATCTAAATTTGTTAATTGTGCCAAAGAATATTTCGATGGGATCGATCTTCCTGTAGAGATTGTTCCCTTGTCTGGTTCAGTTGAATTAGGGCCAATTACGGGAATGTCTGAAGCAATTGTTGATTTGGTTTCCACAGGCAAAACTCTCAAGGAAAACGGCTTGATTGAGATTGATGTACTCTATGAAAGCAGTGCAAGATTAATTGCTCATCCTTTAAGCTACCGTCTAGATCGCGATCATTTCAGCAGTTTATTAGAAAAGCTGAAAAATTGACTACTTACCACAATCGATAGTCATCACATCTCCGCTAAGATCAGTCATAATTTGAATGAACTAGTAACTTAAATCAGCCTAGAGATCAGGGTCAAAACTCTATAGATATGCTCTGTCTCAATTAAACTTAAATTTATGACTGTCGCTTCTCCAAATCCCCAAGCCAAAATTAAAAATCAAGACAATGACTGGCGATTATTTCTCAAGCTCATACCTTACACTCGTCAAAGTAGGGGAACATTAGTAATTTGTTTAGTTTTGTTAGTACCGTTAGCAGTAGCGGGTTCAATCCAGCCTTTGATTATCGGTCAAGCTATATCATTATTAAAAGATGAGCCAACCTGGGGTTTTATTGACGGTGTATCTAATGCGGAAGGAATTAATCTCTTAGCTGGTTTGTTGTTATTAACAGTTGTGATCAGGCTAATGTTTGCCTCAGTTCAAGGCTACTTAGTCCAAAAAGTTGGACAAGAAATTACTGCCGAAGTTCGACAAGATTTATTTACTCACGTGACTGCTTTAGCATCGAGCTTTTTTGATCGCACTCCTGTTGGTAAGCTGATTACTCGTATTGCTAGTGATGTAGAAGCTTTAGGAAACGTTTTTGCTAGTGGTGCAATTGGCATAGTTAGCGATTTTGTCTCTATTCTGGCAATTTTAGGGTTTATCTACGCTACCAACTGGAAACTAGCGTCTATTTTGGTTGCCATGCTGATTCCTGTCACGGCACTAATTATCTATTTTCAGCAGCAGTATCGCAAAGCCAACTACAAAGCTAGAGAAGAACTTTCAAAGCTCAATTCCATGCTGCAAGAGAATATTGCAGGAATTAATATTGTTCAGTTATTTCGGCGGGAACAGTATAACAGCGAAATGTATCGTTCAATCAATGAACGTTATCGCCTAGAGGTTGATAAAACTATCTTTCACGATTCGGCTGTATCTGCAACGCTGGAATGGATTGCTTTAGTGGCGATCGCCGCGGTTCTTTGGGCTGGAGGTATTTTTGTACTACAAGACACGATGACTTATGGAGCATTATCAGCGTTTATTCTCTATGCTCAACGATTATTTAATCCTTTGCGTCAGTTTGCTGATAAATTCACCATGTTCCAGTCTGGATTTACGGCGATTGAACGGATTACTGAACTGTTGAACGAACCGATCGCAATTAGAGATAAAGTGATCTCTGTCGCTGAAGGACATCGTACTTTATTAACAGCACAGGATGATTCTGGAACAGCTAAAACTGGCGAAATATGCTTTGAAAATGTTTGGTTTGGCTACAAAAGTGATGAGTATATAATCAAAAATCTCGATTTCACGATCAAGCCTGGCGAAAAAGTAGCTTTAGTTGGTCCTACGGGGGCGGGAAAAAGCTCGATTATTCGTTTGCTGTGCCGTCTTTATGAACCCAGTAAGGGCAGAATTTTAATCGACGGCATTGATATTAGAGACATTCCCCAAGCAGATTTACGACGCTATATTGGCGTGATTTTACAAGAAAGCTTCTTGTTTGCAGGAGATGTCAAACGAAATATTACGCTAGGTGATAATTATTCTCTTGAAGAAGTTAAACAGGCTGCTAAGTTAGTTAATATCGATCGCTTTATTGAAGATTTACCCGACGGTTACAATACCATCCTGCGGGAGAGAGGTACAAACCTTTCTGGAGGACAAAAACAGCTTTTAGCTTTTGCTAGGGTAGCCATTCGCGATCCTCACGTCTTGATTTTAGACGAAGCAACATCTAGTTTGGATGTCACCACCGAGGCTCTAATTCAATCCGCTTTAGACCAAATTCTGATTAATCGTTCGGCAATTATTATCGCCCACCGCCTGTCTACGATCCGTAACGTGGATAAAATCTTGGTGCTAAAACGAGGAGAACTAATCGAATCTGGTAGCCATGATCAATTGCTGGCAACGAACGGATTATACGCCAGCTTGTATAAGTTACAAATGCTGGGTAATTGATTAAAATTCAAGAAATAAAAATATAGTCATGAAAAAAGTAGCAGTTTTTGGCAAGAATCGAAACTGACTACTCTTGATATCAATCATGGAAAATAGTATAACGATCGCCTTATCGATCTTATTCTGGTTTGCCCCTGTTGCTCTAATGATTCACCTAGCCATAAAAAAGGCTGAATCTAATAATTACAAGAAAAGACTGGGTTATATTTATGGTGGACTTTGGGCGATCGCTTTTATCGGTTACGGCTGGTTATTCCTGAAGTAATCAGTAATCAGTAATCAGTATTTATGCTTGTTTGCTCAATTCTTTTAACTCAGACATTAGTTGGGCAAATGCAACCCCCCGATGACTAACTTGTCTCTTAGTTGAGGCAGACATTTCGGCAAAAGTCTGTTGTTGCGCTGGAACAAAAAAGATTGGATCGTAACCAAAACCATGATCGCCACGAGGAGAATACAATATTTCACCTGGACATATCCCTTCAGTTTCTAAGACAATCTCGCCATCAGGATTGGCGATCGCTACTGCACAAACAAATTTTGCCTGTCGGTTACTAGTATCTCCTAATTCTTTTAGTAAACGTTCGATCCGATCTTGATCTGTCTGACCATAACGTGACGAATATATCCCTGGCGCACCATCAAGAGCATCTACCGCTAAACCAGAATCATCAGCAATTGTCCATTTACTTACCGCTTGCGCTACTTCTGAAGCTTTTAAACGAGCATTGGCGATAAAAGTAGTCCCCGTTTCTTCTATATCTATTGCCGCAGGTTTCAACTCCAACTGCCAAGGCAAATCAGTCAAGTACTCCTGTATCTCTTTCAATTTACCAGGATTTCCTGTCGCAACCACCAGTTTTTTTGCCATTAGTTGATTTTGAGATTAACTAGAAAGACCATAAACATTGTAGGGGTACACTGCCGTACCCCTATTGTTAAATAATCAAGGTTCAACAAGCGGTGATTAAGAGTTTGCCCAATCTTTCGCCCATGCTAAAACTTTCTGTACTTCTGGCAGAGTAGGAGCTTGACAATAAAGGCGTAATACTGGCTCTGTACCACTAAAGCGAATGAGTAACCAAGTATTAGCATCCATCCTAAACTTATAGCCGTCTACGTCTAAGCAATCGATCACAGGCATGCCGGCAACTTCTTTGGGAGTCTCATTTTGCAAACGCTTCAATAACTTAGCGCGGACATCCATACTAGCTAGGGGAAGATCGATGCGATCGTAGTAAGCCGTAAAATTGGTTTTCTGCTGTAGCCGAGCATATATAGCCCCTAAATCTTCTCCAGATTCCACAACTGCTTCTAAGACATAAAGAGCTGATAACAAAGCATCCCGTTCGGGAATATGCGTACCGTAACCAATCCCCCCAGATTCTTCGCCACCGATCATCACTTCAGCGTTGAGCATTCTGTCCCCGATATACTTATAACCAATCGGTGTCTCATAGACAGAGCGTCCATATATTTGAGCCAAACGAGGAATTAAATCTGAACCGCTGACAGTCTTGACAATTTCTCCTGTAAAGCCTTTACGTTCAGCTAAATGTTCGATCAAGATGGGAATCAATACTTGGGAACTCAGGAAATTACCTTCTGCGTCTGCACCAGCAATGCGATCGCTATCTCCATCAAATACCAGCCCAACTCTGATACTATCAGGATATTGCTTTGCTCCTGCTTTAATCGCCTTAAAAAAGTCAGGGAGATATTTGGGCAGGGGTTCGGGCGCGCCTCCGTTAAACAGCGGATCGCGATCGCTATTGATCTCTTCTACCGCACAGCCTAAAAGCCGTTCTAAACCAGTAGCTGCTGCGCCGTGCATTACGTCTACGTATACTTTGAGTTTTCCTGAAGCGATCGCCTTTTTAATAGCTGCAATATCTACTTTTTGCTGCAATCCCTGACAGTAACTTGCCCAAGGATCGAATTTTTCTAGTTTTCCTGGTTTTTCAGCTTTGGGTAAAGGCTGACCAATTTTCGCCTCAATCTGTTCGGTAATTTCTGGTGGCACAGAACCACCAAAAGCACTTTTAACTTTTAATCCTAGATAGGCAGCAGGGTTATGAGATGCCGTCATCACAATTGCCCCAAGAGCATTATGAGCTTTCGCTGCCCAACTAAAGGCGGGGGTAGGTGCAAAACACTCCGATAACAATACATCAAATCCCGCCTCTTGTAATGATTCTGCTGTCAGTTGGGCAAAATCTTCCGCCATAAAACGGCGATCGTAGCCAACAATCACGGTGCGATTATTAACCCTATCTCCGTAATTATCTGCTAAGACTTGAGCTGCTATCGGTGCTAGCATCGCGACTCGCTCAAAGGTAAAGTCAGCAGCAATTACTCCACGCCAGCCATCTGTACCAAATTTAATTGGATTAACAGTAAAAGCCATAGAACTTAAAATTTAGTAATTCAGAATAACACCTTCCAGATTAACTGTTTCTCTGGAGTTTGAACACTAAAAGAGAATTACTGCCAAATTATCGATCTTCAACTCATCTTCTAAACTTCTTCTGAGTCGGTTGGCTGCGGGAAATTAGTCCTCTCTTGAGGGTAATCTACTTTAGATTGAATAAATTCTATGTTTTGTAACAAATCTTTTAGCCTCATTCTTTCTATGTAAGGCCAACCACCTTTTTCTTCTATATCTTTAACAAATTGGTATAAATCGTTGCGAGTTTGAGGCAATGCGGATTCAAAATACCTCACTCTAATTTGGCGATGGATCTGTTCTAAATCGCGTAACAAAGACAACAAAAATAAACTATCGTTCTGATGTTTCTCTGCCAAGGCGCATAAATCTTTGGCGGTTTCGTTTAGAAGGCTATCTGAATCAATCGAGTTTATATCTTGGTCTTGAGTCATTTGCCATAGCCATATAAGAGTAAAAATGAACTTTGTCTACTTTAGACAAAATTTACCCTAATCATAAACCGATTACAGAATACTTGTTGCGAAGTTAAGCAGATTGTTTAACAGGATATTTTTACACGATTGAATATTGGTAGTCCTTATTTGGTAGAGTAGATAGCATCTATAAAAATGGCTAATTTCTTAAGAAGAGCCTATTTTCAGCATCTTTCGCGCTCGATGTTAAATCTAAAATTGACAAAATGAAGTTGACTATGAGATACCGTACAATTATTGCCAGTCTCTTAGCATTATGCTTAGGAGTACTAACTGCCTGTAGTAATTCTAGTGATGTAAGTAGAAACGAACTTACCTACGATGATATTGTTAACACTGGCATAGCTAATACCTGCTTAGAATTACCAGATAGCAGTCGTGGCACTATTCCTATTAAAGTAGGTGAAAAATATACTATCCGAGACTTGTGTATAGAACCTAGAGAATATTTTGTTAAAGAAGAACCAGCCAGCAAACGCCAAAAAGCTGAGTTTGTCGAAGGCAAATTATTGACTAGATACACCTCTACCCTAGATCAGATCCAGGGAAATATTGATCTTAACGATGATGGAACTCTCACCTTTACCGAAATTGACGGTATTGATTTTCAGCCTGCTACTGTTTTGTTACCTGGAGGTAAAGAAGTTCCCTTCCTCTTCACGATGAAGCAATTAGTTGCTACTACTCAATCAAGTGCTGACAGTATTAATACTTCAACTGACTTTGAAGGTGAGTTTGAAGTACCTTCATATCGCGGACAGGTATTTTTAGATCCTAAAGGTCGTAGCCTTGCTAGTGGTTATGATAATGCTGTAGCCTTGCCTGGATTAGCCGATGATGCCAGATTTTCTAACGCTAACGTTAAAGAATTTGTTTCTCGTAAAGGAAAAATGTCTCTTAACGTTACTAAAATAGATAGCGAAACGGGAGAAATTGCGGGGGTATTTGAAAGTGAACAACCCTCTGCAACTGATTTAGGAGCAGAAGAACCAGAAGAAGTTAAAGTTCGTGGTATTTTCTACGGCAGAATTGTCTCTAACGCTTAATCATCAATTAAATATTAAATAGCTAAATATACGCTATTTAATTAACAAGTCAATTATAAATAAATTAGTTTTTATTAGGGGCAAATGCCCCTTTTTTTGTGCTTAGAAAAAGTGATTGTCGATCAATTAAAACCAAGAGCAATCGAAGAGAACAGATATAGCGCTACGCGCAAGTCACATTGTCTATCACGGACGACACGCAGTTAGTCCGTGCATGATAAGCTTCGCAAATGCTTTAGCATAAGCTTCGTGACCGCAGGGAATCCTTTAGGGCAAATGCTAAAGCACATTGTACCCTTTCCTTACGTCGCGTCACCGCTCCGCATATGGTATACACCTTCAAATATCCTGCGGGAAGAGGAAAACTTGACAGCTAACAGCTAGCTGATTTTAAGTTTTGTGGCATAAAAGCAATATTTTAAACAAAATTAGTAGCAGTCATCTTTTTTATAGTTACCTACTATATTATTTTCAGATTATCTGGCTATAAAAATATTTTCTCTTATCTTAAATTACTACTAGTAAATCTACTTATTGCCTTAAGTGTTATTACATAAAGCTAAGTGTAATCCTGGTCTAAATTCAAACTTTATCAAATAAAAATAGTATAAATGCTGTTGTTCTATAGACAGAATAAACAATAAGCTGTAATTGTTTCCAAAACAGATTTGTTTTATTCAAGCAAAGTAAATTAGTAAATTTTAAATTATAAATTATTCTCTATCTAGGGACTAAATTTGATGACAACTTGTGTTAATAAAAATATTAAAGTAAATAGTCTTTATCTGTTTCAGCAATATCAAAAAAAGCCATTGACCCAGGTGAGAAATCAAATTATGGAGCTGAATTTCGGTCTAGTAAAAAAAGAAGCGTATCATTGGGTAAACCAATGTAACGAGAGTTTTGAAGACTTATTGCAAGTTGGGTCAATCGGATTAATTAGAGCGATAGAACGCTTTAATGTTGAAAAAGGAAATGCTTTTAGTTCTTTTGCCATCCCCTACATCAGAGGAGAAATTCAACACTATTTAAGAGATAAAAGTTGTACTCTAAGAATTCCCAGACGTTGGCTAGAATTGCGGCAACAATCGATCGCTTTTGTTCATGATTTCCGCGAACAACATCATCGTCAGCCTAGTAATTCGGAAATCGCTCAGTACTTAGAAGTATCTATCAAAGAATGGCAAGATATTAAATTAGCGTATCAAAATCGTAAGCCTTTGAGTTTAGATGTTTCTATTAATAATGACTTGGATAGCCAAACTAGCCTCTGCGATCTGGTTGCTGATCCTAAACATCGCAGCTTTCATTTAGTTTATGAAGATCGGGTTCGTCTTCAGCAAAGTTTAGCTGAATTAGAAGATCGCACTAGAAATGTTTTAGAGTTCGTTTTTTTACATGACTTAACTCAGAAGGAAACTGCCAAAATGCTTGGTATTAGCGTAGTCACTGTTTCTCGTCAATTAAAGAAAGGTTTGAATTTATTGAAGAAGTCTATGACCCAAGAAAATCCTTAGTTTTTAGCCTCTGGCTAATCTTCAAATCAACTGTTATGTTGGAGTCTGAATTGTTTGGTTACAGATTCAACTAGTAATCTTAATCGATATTTGGATAATTATTATGAATAAACCTGTATTATTGATCTTAACAGGAACGCTAGCTTTGCTAACTCAAAGCTGTTCTTTTTTCACTGACTTTGCTGATTCTAGACAAGAATTAGATGAAACAGTTCAATCTCCTGGGGAGATAAATGGCTTGCAACAGTCTGAAAATCAAGTAGCGGAAGAAGAGTTTACCGATTTAGAAGAAGAAGTTGAGTTGGCTCAAGAAGTTGCTGGTTTAATTCCTGCAACTAATCCTGATGTTAGAGTTAGAAGTGTTATTCGTGGCAGAGAAGATCCTTTTTCGGTAGTTACTTTAAATCCGCGTATCAAAATCGAGCAAAAGCAACCAGAAGCGACTGCAAGTTCCCCAACAGTTCCCACCATCAACCGATCGCCAAGCCAACCCGAACAACAGGCGAGACAGGACAACGATACAAGTGTAATCTTACCAGAACCAGTACCACCAATCGAGCCAACTTTGGCACAGAATGTATTTGTCTCAGGGCTGTATGAAGCAAATGGTAGAACAAGATTAATTGTTCAAGCACCAGAAGAAAGTACGAGTCGTTATGTTGAGGTTGGGGAATACTTATCTAATGGTCAAGTATTAGTTAAGAGAATTGTGCGAGATAACTTTCCTACACCCTTAGTTATTTTAGAGCAATCGGGAATAGAAGTAGCTAAAACAATTGGTGAAACTTCCGAAAATGCTAACGGGGACATTAGTTCTTTGCCTGAAAAAAACCAAAGCAACAAAACTTGGGTATCTAGTATTTCCTTGAATTAGAATTTAGCCAGCAGCAAGCATTTTGTAAAATAATTGACCAATACGCGATCGCGGAAACTTAATTTCCCTGGTCGTTTTTCTATTTTTAAGCTAATCATAAACCTAAATAAGTCTATAAAATTATAGTTAATCTGATTAGAATTGTTGATTGGGGTCAAGAGATTTATGAATAAAAAAGCAGAATTGTTAGAAGCGATCGCTGGCAAGAACCGTGGTTTGCTAGCTAACGAAATAGATAATGTTCGAGTTCTCGGCGCAATTCAACAGTTAGAGGATGATAATCCGACTCATAAACCTCTAGAAGCTAAGAATTTGCTTAATGGTGACTGGCGTTTGTTATACACTACAAGCAAAGGTATTCTTGGTTTAGACCGCTTTCCCCTCTTTAAACTGGGACAGATCTATCAATGTATTCGCGTCTCAGAAGCTAAAGTCTATAATATTGCGGAAATTATCGGCTTACCAATGCTAGAAGGGTTAGTCAGCGTTGCTGCTACTTTTGAACCAGTTTCTGAAAATCGAGTTAACGTAATGTTTGAACGTTCGATTATTGGCTTACAACGTCTACTTGGCTACAACACTCCAGCCAAACTTATTCAGCAAATTGAGTCGGGGAAAAAGTTTTTTCCTTTTGACTTTAAAATTGACCGTGGAGAACAAAAGGGCTGGTTAGATATTACCTATTTAGATGAAGATATGCGAATTGGTCGAGGAAATGAAGGCAATGTTTTTGTCTTAACCAAGGAAACTTTTATTGCCTAATTTTGCATGAGTCACCCTGATCCAGGCACAACCGAAAAATTTGCTATGGAAGCTGATTAATCCTATTCCACTTTCTCCATCGGGGCGACTGTAGGAATAATTTTTGTTACCCCCATACTCAGAAATTTAACGGCCAAAGTGGCTTTCTTGCCTCTTCCTAAGACATGGGTAATTTCCCCAGCGCCAAACTCATAATGCAAAACGCGATCGCCCACACTCCAATCAATTTCTTGACCAGGGGTGGTTTTTGGGGCGGGATTACGGCGACGATAGGTACTAGCTACATTAATATTACTATTAATCAACTCCCCTGGAAGTTCCTGCAAAAACTGGGAAGACACGGCAGGTTCTCTAGTTCCCCAAAGTCGGCGTTCTCTGGTGTAAGTGAGAAATAGCTGTTCTTGAGCGCGGGTAACTCCCACGTAGCATAAACGACGTTCTTCTTCTATTTCCAAAGGATCGTTTAAAGTTCGGTTGTGGGGTAATAAACCCTGTTCCATACCTACTAGAAAAACTACAGGAAATTCTAAACCTTTAGCTGAATGAAGCGTCATCATCGAGACTTTTTGCTGTTGTTCATTTAAACCGTCCAAATCGGAAGCTAGGGAAGCACTGGCGAGAAATGCGTCTAAGCTAGTTTCTTCATTGTCTTCCTGAAACTGCTGCACTGCGTTATATAGCTCATAAATGTTGGCAATACGGTTATCGGCTTCGTCTGTTCCCTGTTGCTGCAACTCCTGAAGATAACCCGTTTGTTCGATGATGTGGTTGAGTACTTCTGCCGCCGTCAGATTTTCTAGCTGATCTTTAGTCTCTTGAATTATCTGGGCAAAATGATTTAAGGATTTAGCAGCGCGTCCTCCCATAGTATTAACCGAGGTTTGATCGTTAACTATTTCCCAGAGGGGAATACCCATCTGTTGAGACGCATCCATCAGCCTGTCCATGGTTGTCTTACCGATACCACGACGGGGAGTATTGATAATTCGCAGCAGACTAACCGTATCTTCAGGGTTAACTATAATACGCAGATAAGCGATCGCGTCTTTAATTTCTTTACGATCATAGAATTTTAAACCCCCAACAATATTGTAGGGAATGTTATTGTGCAGCAGTAAATCTTCAAAAGGGCGAGACTGAGCGTTAGTACGATATAGAATAGAAAAGTCGCCCCAGTCTATTTCAGGATTGTTTTCCTTAATTTGCTGCATCTGCTGCACGACAAACCGCGCCTCTTCTTGTTCCTCATCCGCTTTATAGAGATATATTTGTTCTCCGACTCCTCGTGTGGGCTTAAGAACTTTATCAATCCGCTGGCTATTGTGAGCAATCAAGTGATTGGCTGCTTGTATGATATTCTCACGAGAACGATAATTCTCTTCTAGCTTAATCATGGTGCGGGTATCTTCATCGGGTAAACCATCACCAAAGTCGTTCTGGAAATCTAGCAGGATTGTAAAATCTGCCAAACGGAAAGAATAAATCGACTGATCGGCATCTCCGACCACAAAAAGCGATCGCCTATTCCAATTCCACTCACTTTTATTAGTCTCGCCATTAGTCGCCAAAAGCCGAATTAAATCATATTGAATACGGTTGGTATCCTGATATTCATCCACTAAAATATGCTGAAATTGTGTATGCCAATAGCCCAGAATAGACTCATTCTGCTGAAATAACTTGACAGGAACCCAAATTAAATCATCAAAGTCCAAAGCGTTATTAGCAGCTAGCCGAGACTGATATTCATTATAAATTTCTGAGACGACTCGTCCCCGATAACCAGGCTCTTGTTTGGCAAAATCCTCGGGAGTTAAACCCTGATTTTTAGCATTACTGATGGTATATCTAATTTTACGAGGGTCAAATTTCTTATTATCTAAATTTAATTCTTTAGTAACAATGTTCTTAAATAAACTCTGAACATCCGACTCGTCAAATATCGAAAAATTGCGTTTCCAGGTACGTCCCCGCTCATCCTGATACTTATTAATATCGAAGCGCAATAGCTTGGCAAAAAGACTATGGAAAGTACCAATCCACAGCTTCTTAGTCGTTCTTTTATATACCCTCGACTTTAACGCCTTTTGCTCGTACTCCGTCAAAAACTCCAGTCGTTGTCCATGTTGTTGTAATGCCAACTCTGTCGCAAAAATATATTCAATCCTTTCACGCATCTCTCGCGCAGCTTTATTAGTAAAGGTAACTGCCAGAATGTTTTCTGGATCGACCTGACGATTACGAATCAAATTAGCAATACGATAAGTTAAGGCTCTAGTTTTCCCCGATCCTGCACCTGCAACCACCAACATTGGACCACAGTAATGCTCTACAGCAAGGCGTTGGGAAGGATTAAGATGGCTTAGAAAGTCAGTCATTTTGCAAGCATGAGGGATGAAGGATGAGGGGTGAAAAGATTAATTTCTCCTCGTTGTTTATGTTATCAACTATTCTTCGATCCAAATCTATAAAACTATGTTCTATTAATATAAGTTTCTCGATCGCTAGTCAAAAGCCCAAATTAAATCCACGTCATAAAAGCGAAATTGCTCATCTGCACTCATTATATAAATATTTTCGGCGATCGCCGTTGCTATTAATATGCGGTCAAAAGGATCGCGATGATGTAATGGCAGTTGGTAGACTATAAATGTGTGATAGTGTTTTACATCAAGATGAAATTAGAAAAAGTAGTTTCCTTTCGGGCGATCGCCAAAGCAAAAAAATCTAAATCTAAATAACTTTTAAAAAATCTTTTTTAATTACCAAAGGACTCTCGGTCATGCCTCGATTGACGTATTGCACCAATAATCCTGATTTTATCCTGGTCAAGATTTTACTAGCTGATACTACAACATAGTTGTCATCTGCTAAAGCATAAAACGTCATTTTGTTATCTTTCCAAATCCAGAGTTCACCAATGCCAATATTTTTGTAGCTAGATTTTAAAGTTTCCAGATCGCCACTACTGAAAATGACTTCTACTACCAAGTCTGGTAAATCTTTGTCACTGTTAAAAGCGTAGGCAAGATCGGGTTCTCTCCCAGCTTGTCCCCAGGTATTTAATCTTGTCTGTCCAAAAGGAAAATCTGGAAGCTCATATTTTTCACAGTAGGCAACAATTAAGCGATTAATTACCGCAGCAATTCTCTCGTGATTTCGTCCAGGGGACACAATAGTTATTTCTCCATTGAAATAGGAAACCCGATAACCTGGATATTCTTGAGAATCGAAATGCTGATAGTCTAACCAAGTAGCTCCAGTAATAGTTAATATTTGGTCATTTTGAGCAAATTTATCGCGATTAATCGGTAAATTAGGCGAAATAAGCATAATAACTATTGATTTGAGAATTATGACTTTAATCACTAGTATAGGAATTTATCAGGCATTGAGAAGTAATACATTATGGTGATGAAACTAGACAAAGTAGTTCCCTTCGGGCGATCGCTTGATGAATATATTAAAATGTTCGATCTATCTTCAGAAGATCTGCAAAAAGATATTTTAGGAGTGGGAGATGGCCCTGCTAGTTTTAATGCCGAAGGTACGGCAAAGGGATACAATATTACTTCTATCGATCCGATCTATCAGTTTGCTGGTGCGGAGATTAAACAAAGGTTTGATGCGGTAGTGGATAATATTATCGAACAGATAATCGCTACCCCCAATAACTGGGTATGGCAGTATCATAAAAACCCTCAAGAGTTAAAAGCTAGTCGGATTAAAACCCTAGTACAGCTCGGCGTAAATAAACCAAGTATTAAATAGCCAAAACTTTACCCTTATATGTCCACTTAAAAGGTTTAGCCATTGTTTGATTAAAGTAGTCGATAAATTCGAGAATTCG
>JBHJNW010000131.1:0-12135 GCA_050330395.1 Pleurocapsa sp. | reverse complement strand
GCGGTTGTTGGTGCTTGTTACCCACTGACAGAAGTTCTCCCATGCTCCGCGGGTTTCGCGTTGCTGTAAAGTAGTTGTCATTTTTTTGATAATTGCTGTTTATTTTTTTGTCTAGGTTCAATTAAGAACAAGACCAGAAACTTAGGTTATGAATAATGTGTTTCTGTGTGTCTATGTATTTAATATAGCTGAGTATTTCTACTTTATCAAGATGTATTACATTGTTATTAATAATGTAAAGCATAAGTGTAGCTTATAACTTTTTCTTTTCAATATATTCTCGCCAGTAAATTATCTGGCTATTTTCTAATTCAAAGATAATTGCATCTTCGGCATAACCTTCTTTCCCGGTCTGACGCTCTTTATCGCGCCAGTCCCATTCCACTGCGCCTTGCTTGTCCTCAATAACAATACGTTTGATTTTTACAGAGGTGTGATGAAATTGCTGAAAATAGTTTTGTGCTGCCTGCTCAATCTGCTGTTTACCCTGGAACTTAAAACCAGCGGCAATAAAAACTGCATCTTCGGCAAAGTCATTAACGATCGCTTCAATATTTTGCTCTGACCAAGCTTTAGCCTGGCGGATTACCATCTCGGTAATTTGTTTTTTCATGGGCAAAGGTTGAGCTACGGTGTACTGGATCACAAGAGTGTTGAACAAAATGATGATCAACACTCCAGCAATAATCAATGAACTTGAATACTTTTGTCTGACATTTAATTTCTTAATCGGCAAATTACCCATGCTATTAAAGCTTACAGATACTTCTTAATAAGTAATTCGAGTTTTTCCTTGGCTGTCCCAGAGATTTGATCAAGAGGAGTTAAGATAGCGTATTTCAAAGCCGAGTGAGCTACTGAGCGAGGAGGATTAGCGTTTAATTTTCTGATTGTGGCTTGAATAACTTTTTGAGCATTAATCGCATTGCGCTGAAGATTAGCAATTACCATTTCAACCGTAACGTTGTCATGATCCTGATGCCAGCAATCATAATCTGTAACTAAAGCTAGAGTAGCATAAGCAATTTCGGCTTCTCTGGCTAGCTTAGCTTCTGGTAAATTAGTCATGCCAACAACAGTTGCCCCCCAGCTACGATAAAGTTGAGATTCTGCCTTAGTCGAAAAGGCAGGACCTTCCATACAGATATAAGTGCCGCCATGATGCAAATCCACCTCCGCTAGATTTAATGATTCGACTGCATCAGCTAAAACACCAGCCAAGTTTAGACAGATAGGATCGCCAAAAGCAATATGAGCTACTAATCCTTCACCAAAGAAAGTAGATAGGCGATTTGTGGTGCGATCAATAAATTGATCGGGAATTACCATATCTAAAGGTTTAACTGTCTCCTTGAGAGAGCCAACCGCAGAAGCAGAAATAATGTATTCCACCCCTAACTGCTTCATGGCGTGAATATTGGCACGAAAAGGCAGCTCGCTAGGAAGAAGATGATGGTTGTGTCCATGCCGAGCTAAAAAAGCCACCATCGCTCCCTCCAGTTGACCGACAATAATTTTATCAGAAGGAGCGCCGAAGGGAGTGGAAATTGTCACTTCTTGAACGTCTTGAAGAGCGTCCATTTTGTATAGACCACTACCACCGATTATACCAATTTTTGCTTCCACCATAAGTTTGCCAGATGTAATTTAAATTATGCTCGATTATTTGAGTGTTACTAGTTAAGCAATAATATTGCAGGTTATTTAAGATATATGTAGGGCAAAACTTGATTAATCCTCAACTTCAGTTACCATAACTAGAGGCATTATTTCTGCACCTGGAGTAAAAGTAACGTTGCCAGCAATGCGACCGCGTATCAGTTTAGCAATCATTTGATTGACGCGATACATTTCTGGACAAGGATTGTAGCGATACTTAACATCAATAATACGTTGCTTCTTGCGGATTATGGTTTGATTTTTTTTCTTTTCTTCGATTTGCTTGCTACGGTTACGCAAGAAGATATCTGGTTTTTCGTCTCGGCTTGTTACATCTGGCAAAGTTTCCGACAAAGGGTTACGCCAATATCCCTTATAATTCTCGCTTTTGGGATTTTTGTATAGTTTAAAGCTATCTAAGGTCGGAATATATAAAGCATAAAATTCTGCTTCTTTGACTACTTGAAAACACCCCCAATCTTTTTGCTGTCGATTTAGTAAAATATCGAGAGTTAATTCTAAAGAAGGTAAATCGGTAGTAGAAGTTGGATAATTTGGTCGACTGTTCATAGGTTAGAAAAATTGCAGTATTGCTTAACAAGCCCAATTTATGCTCAATTGAGCTTCTTAAGTAAAGTGGTTTAATCAACTTGGCAATCCAAGCCTTATATTATATGTGACTCAAGTATTATTTACCCTCAAAGCAGCAATGTATCCTGTAGGAACAATGAACTTTAAGAAAGTGGCAATAATTCTATAAAATTTCTATAGACTAATAGAACAATATAATCATGAATTTACAAGAATTTCTAAATTTAAGTGCAGGTAAATGGTTTAGTCAACGAACCAATTATTTTTTAGATGAGCATAAATCAGTTAGTAGTAAAGCCGATATTACCCTTGAGTTTATCCCGCCCGATGATTCGCGAGCGTTAGAATTGTGCCAGAAACATCATCTAGACTCTAATTTCATTGTCGGTGGTACAGTTCAAAGCTGGGATAACTCCGTAGACTGGGGTAAAACGAAACAAGTAGGTTTTACCACTATTATTTTAGTTAGCGAGCCAGAAAACGATCGCACGGGAAAATTGATTCGTCCTGAAGATTCTCAAATCTGCGGGCATTATATTTTGGGTGAAGATGAAGCTCTTACTTTAATCGTTGAAACCGATAAAATGTATGCTGAGGAACGTCAGTGGTTTGCTAGTGACAATTTTAGAATGCGTACTACCGTAGTTAAATACAGCGATGGTAAGAAGCAAACCTCTTTTTATTCAGAAATTCGCAAAGCACCACCGAAAGAGGATTCGTGATGCAAAATGAAGGGAGAAAAACTACACGAGTAGCCAGTTATTTCCGATCAGTCTTGCTTGAAGCTAGCCTCTTCTAGACTGTAATTGTCGATAAACGTCGCGAATATCTACTTTATGGTAGGCTAAAGCGACCAAAGTATGATACAGCAAGTCTGCTACTTCAGAAGCGATCGCGCTACTATCGTCATCTTTACAAGCCATGACTACTTCGGCTGATTCTTCACCAATCTTTTTCAGGATTTTATTATCACCTCCTGCCAGCAGCTTACAAGTATAGGAAGTTTCAGTCGGGTTAGCCAAGCGATCGCAAATCACTCGGTATACTTCTGATAGAGTATCGGCTGGAGGAGGGACTTTCGTAGCATCTATTTGATGAAAACAGCTACGTTCTCCTGTATGACAAGCAATATCACCAATTTGCTCTACAGTAATTAATAAAGCATCACTATCGCAGTCGTAGCGGAGGGATTTCACTTTCTGAATATGTCCAGAAGTTGCACCTTTGTGCCATAATTGCTGACGAGAGCGACTCCAGTACCAGGTTTCTCCAGTAGCCAAAGTTTTTTGTAATGATTCCTGATTCATCCACGCCATCATCAAGACTGTACCATCCAAATAATCTTGGGCGATCGCAGGTACTAATCCTTGTTCGTTGTAGCGAATTTTATCTAGGGGAATATGGTAATTTTTAATTTTGCTGGTAGACATTGTACTGTGGTGATTAAAAAGTCATAGATCAAAGAAAATTTGCCAGATTGTAAGTTGAAAACTACATTTATAGAACAATGCTTCCTGTGTCCTCATCATTTATCCTTTTAGAAGGTCAGTTTTATATTGTCACGTAAAAAAGACCAAACTGAAAGCTCAATTTACTTTTCGTCGTCAAATCAATAAATTTAACTCATGTTAACCAGATAATCTGATGTTACGTTGTACCCCTGTGGTATACCCTTGCGCTACTTCTGACTTCTGACTTCTGACTTCTGACTTCTGACTTCTGACTTCTGACTTCTGACTTAAAACCCAGTTATCGTGAGAAAATTAATTGGAATAACTATATCTATGTGGTCTATTTATCTGATTCGCTGCGGCGATCGCTCTCTCTATACTGGCATTTCTAACAATGTTACCGAGCGCTTTGCTGTGCATCAGTCTGGCGGTTCTAAGGCAGCTAAATATACGAAAACTCGTCATCCTTTAAAGTTAGTCTTCACTGCCGAAATTGGCAGCAGATCTGCTGCGAGTCGGGCAGAATATTATGTTAAACAACTACCAAAAAGCACGAAAGAACTGTTGGTTGCAGGAACATTATTACTATCAGATTTAGACTTAATTGAAAAAGCAAATTAACTTAATTGCAGCTTGAGCTTTTGGCAACAATCAGCAAAAGCGATCAATAATCATGATAGAGAGTCAAATTCACAACTCAAAACTAATCATCTGTGAGTGTATTCCAACAAGAACGTCTGTTATTTACTCCCGCCACTCCTGAAAATAATGCCATTCCCGCTATTTTTGCCTTCCCCAATGAATACACTATCGGTATTACCAGCTTAGGGTTTCAAATTGTTTGGGCAACTTTGGCGATGCGTTCTGATGTTGATGTTAGCCGTTTGTTTACCGACTTGAGCGAACCATTACCCAGAAATCCTGAACTACTAGGATTTTCCGTATCTTGGGAACTAGACTATATCAATATTTTTAATTTATTAGAGTCTTTAGCTATTCCGCTGCACAGCATTGAGCGACAAGACGAGCATCCCTTGGTATTCGGTGGAGGAACAGTATTAACTGCTAACCCCGAACCCTTGGCAGATTTCTTTGATGTCGTTCTTTTGGGAGATGGAGAAGATCTGCTTGATCGCTTTATTGATGCTTATCAACAAGTACGTAATGCAGATCGCCAAACTAAACTGCGTTATCTGGCGCAAGTTCCTGGGGTTTATATACCCAGTCTATACGAAGTAACCTATGATAGTCCTGACGGCGCAATCAGCGCGATCGCACCTATTGATTCTGACATCCCCGTTCTAGTTCAAAAACAAACCTATCGTGGTAATACACTTTCTGCTTCTACTGTAGTAACCGAAAAAGCAGCTTGGGAAAATATATACATGGTAGAGGTTGTTCGTAGTTGTCCAGAGATGTGCCGCTTTTGTCTGGCTAGCTATCTGACTTTGCCTTTTCGTACCGCGCCTTTAGCAGGTTCGTTGATACCTGCTATTGACAAAGGCTTAAAAGTTACTAACCGTTTGGGCTTGCTTGGTGCATCGGTAACGCAACATCCAGAATTTGAAGCAATCCTTGATTACCTATCCCAACCTAAATATCAAGATGTCCGTCTCAGTATTGCCTCGGTACGAACTAACACTGTTACCAAAAAGCTAGCCTCTACCCTGGCTAAGCGTGATACTCGTTCGATTACTATTGCCGTGGAAAGTGGTTCAGAAAAAGTCAGGCAGATAGTTAACAAAAAACTTACTAATGATGAAATTATGCAAGCGGCAATTAACGCCAAGGCAGGTGGCTTAAAAGCTCTAAAACTTTACGGGATGGTAGGTATTCCTGGAGAATCCATGGAGGATGTAGAAGCAACCGTAACCATGATGTCGGCAATTAAAAAAGCTGCCCCTGGCTTACGCTTAACTTTGGGATGCAGTACTTTTGTGCCAAAATCTCACACCCCGTTTCAATGGTTTGGCGTTAATCCTGAGGCTAAAAAACGATTGAAATATCTGGAAAAGAATCTGAGAAAACAGGGGACGGATTTTCGTCCCGAAAGTTATAATTGGTCGGTGATTCAGGCTTTAATATCTCGTGGCGATCGCCGTTTAGGTAAATTACTTGAGTTAACCAGAGAATTTGGTGACTCGGTAGGTAGCTATAAACGCGCCTTTAAGCAGCTACAGGGACAAATACCTCCTCTAAATTACTACGTTCACAATCATTGGGAGTCAGACGATCGCATTCTTCCGTGGCAACATATACAGGGTGCATTACCTCAAGAAACTTTAATCAAACATTTAAACCAATCTATGGCAGTTAATGACTTGGAACTTGTTCAGTAAGGCAAAAACTAAACTTGGCACTTTTCTATTTTTTGTTTCACCAACACCGTTTTAAATCATCTCAGTAAGCACAAAAACTCTTGAATTTTTGAGTTTTGACTCTTGACCTATGACCAACTCAACTATTTAATTAGAGCATACATCCTGCAACAAAATATGCAAACAACTGCCGAATATTTCTGCGCTTTTTGTGGCGAATCTAACAGCACTTTTGTCGATATCAGTGCAGGAATGCAGCAATCTTATACTGAAGACTGTCAAGTATGCTGTCGTCCTAATGTTCTTTACGTTTGTATTGATGAAGATACTCTAGAAGTTGAAATTAACAGTGACTATCAAGAATAAGTAATTAAAAATCGACTATGGAAAACTGGTTGTTTTTTGCCTTAGGGGGCGTTTTTTCAGGAATATTAGCGGGAATACTGGGAATAGGTGGCGGATTTATTATTGTGTCTTTAATGGTGGCACTAGACTATCCCCCACTTCAGGCTGTAGCAACTAGCAGCTTAGTAATTATTATTAGTTCTACTACTGGCAGCTTTTATAATTGGCGGATGGGCTACCTCGACTTGCAGCGAGTAGTTTATCTGGCGATACCAGCTATAATTACCGCACCTCTAGGTGCATATTTGGCAGGGTTGATCCCAGAATATTTATTATTAACGATATTTAGCTGCTTTTTACTAGTTAATATTTTTCTGATTAGGCTACGTCAGAAAATTGTGGCGCAGGCACAGCAGTCAGGACAAGCTTTAAATCCAACTCTTTCGAGAATTGCTACAGGGAGTATCGCTGGTTTACTGGCTGGTTTGCTAGGAATTGGTGGCGGTACGATTATGGTTCCTTTGCAGATGCTGTTGTTAAACGAAGAAATTAAAGTTGCGGTGAGAACTAGCTTAGGGGTAATTGTTACAGCAACTATCTCTTCTTCGATAATTCATGCGGTTCAAGGTAATGTGCTGTTTATTCCTGGTTTAATTTTGGGCATTGGGGGGATTTTAGGTACTCAAGTTGGAACTAGGATCTTACCTAATTTACCAAATTCTCTAGTCAGCAAGATTTTTAGCTTGTTTTTGCTGTCAATGGCGGTGTTTAATTTTTGGCAAGCCTGGAAGAGTTATGACAGTAGGTAATGAAATAGATAACAAGGAAAAGTTAAATTTGCTGATTTCAGATGTATAGTTTAGGCAATCAATTAATATTGTCCGACTAGAACAAGATTTATTGCTTATCTCTTGATAGCACTACTAGTCAAATCTCCTCGTCCAGCTTCAATTAAAGCCCGATCGCGTATACGACAGGAATCACATAAACCACAGGGAGTTTCGCCACCCTGATAACAAGACCAAGTATCGGCAATAGGAACGTTCAACTCTAGAGCGCGACGCACAATATCGACTTTCGAGTCTTTTACCAGAGGCGCAACTAACTGAGGCGCATTACCTTCAACTCCAGCTTTAGAGGCAAGTTGAGCTAACTGTTGATAAGCTTGCAGATATTCGGGACGACAATCGGGATAGCCAGAATAATCTACGGCATTAATACCTAGGTAAATTGCTTGAGCATTTTTGGCTTCGGCTAGAGAAAGCGCGATCGCCATAAAGACGGTGTTGCGCCCAGGTACATAGGTAGAAGGAATTACATCAGGCTGTACGCCATCTTGAGGAATCGTCATTGATTTATCCGTTAGCGAAGATCCACCCCATTGAGATAAATTAATCTCCGTCACGAAATGTTCTTTAATTCCCAGTGCTTGAGCAATTTTCTGCGCCGCCTGCAATTCTTTTTGATGTCGTTGACCGTAATCAAAAGAAAGAGCAATAACTTCATATCCTTCGGCAATGGCAATGGCTGCGGTAGTAGCGGAATCTAACCCCCCAGAAAGTAAGACTACTGCTTTGTTCATATTTCGTCTGTCTTATGTATATTGATGATCATATCTAACGGAAAGCTGAGAGCTGAGAGCTATAAAAAGTTAAGATAAACAAAGCTCACATAGCAACATCTTAAATGTCTTTAGTCCAGGGAGAAACCATTGTAGCGATCGCCACGGCCGTTATACCGCAACAGGGTAGTGTAGGTATTGTTCGCCTGTCAGGAGCTAAATCTTTGGCGATCGCTAAAAAGCTGTTCCATGCCCCAGGTAAACAGCAATGGTTAACCCATCGCATTCTTTATGGTTATATTCGCCATCCGACAACTAAACAGGTGGTAGACGAGGCGTTGTTACTGCTAATGCTACAACCCCGTTCTTTTACCCGGGAAGACGTAGTGGAATTTCACTGTCATGGCGGAATTATTGCTGTTCAATTAGTTTTGCAGTTGTGTGTTGCTCAAGGGGCAAGATTAGCTCAACCAGGAGAGTTTACCTTACGTGCTTTTCTTCATGGCAGGATCGATCTGACTCAAGCGGAAAGCATCGCTGAACTGGTAGCCGCTCAATCAAAAGCAGCCTCACAAGTAGCCCTGGCAGGTTTACAGGGCAAACTAGGTAGTTCCATTCGCGACTTAAGAGCCACCTGTTTGGATATTCTAGCCGAAGTAGAAGCGAGAATTGATTTTGCTGACGATCTACCACCTCTCAATGAAGCAGAAATTGAAGAACAGCTAAACAGTGTGTTAATTCAGGTTGAAAATATCTTAGCCACGGCAGAACAAGGAGAATTACTGAGAAATGGTTTAAAGATTGCCATTGTCGGCTGTCCCAATGTGGGTAAGTCGAGCTTACTTAATGCTTGGAGTAAAAGCGATCGCGCTATTGTAACCGAACTTCCTGGAACAACTCGTGATGTGATCGAGTCTACTTTGGTAGCGGGCGGAATTCCCCTCAAGGTCTTAGATACGGCAGGAATCAGAGATACTGCTGATACCGTAGAAAAGCTAGGCGTAGAGCGATCGCGTCACGCGGCGGCAGCAGCGGATTTGGTCTTATTAACGATTGATGCTTCTCTTGGCTGGACAACAGCCGACTCAGAAATATATCAACAGGTAAAAAATAGACCGCTAATTCTCGTAATCAATAAAGCTGATTTAGTTTCGCCCCAGTCTGTCAAGTATCCCCAGGAGATCGAACAAGCAGTTTATACTAGCGCAGCTAATAATCAAGGAATTGAAGAGTTAGAAACGGCAATTTTAACTCTCGCCAACCGAGGGGCAATAGTTGCTGCCAATTCTGAGATAGCAGTTAATCAAAGACAGGCATCGGCTTTAACGAGGGCAAGAGTTGCCCTGGAACAAGTGCAAGAAACTGTCGTCAACCAACTTCCGTTAGATTTTTGGACAATTGACTTAAGGGGAGCAATCCAGGCTTTAGGAGAGATTACGGGAGAAGAAGTGACTGAATCAGTTTTAGACAGAATTTTCAGTCGTTTTTGTATTGGCAAATAATTGCGCTTGATTTTTTCTGTTATCTGCCTTTACCTAGAAATACTACTCTTAAGGTTTTCAGAGCGATCGCCAAATCCAAAAAGAGAGAATAGTTTTTGATGTAGTAAAGGTCATAAGCTACTTTTTGATAGGCATCTTCTACAGAAGCACCGTAAGGATAGCAAACCTGCGCCCAACCAGTAATCCCTGGTTTAACTAAATAGCGCACATCATAATAGGGAATTTCTTCTCTTAGCTGAAGATCAAACTCAGGACGTTCTGGACGAGGACCAACTAAACTCATTTCCCCTTTGAAAACATTCCATAGTTGAGGCAGTTCGTCAATTCTAGTTAGACGAATAAAAGAACCAATCGGAGTCACTCGCGGATCTTTTTTCTTTGCCCATTGGATTCCTTTTGCTTCGGCGTTTTGGTACATAGAGCGAAACTTGTGTACCCGAAACTTCTTACCGTTTAGCCCTGTTCTTACTTGCGAATAAAAGATTGGTCCTTTACTGCTAACCTTAATAGCGATCGCTATGGCGATTGTGATTGGTAAAGACAAAATTAGCAATACTGCCGCTGCCAAAATATCAATTGCTTGTTTTAGCTTGACCTTAATCCGATTGTGTAATATGTTAAATCCAGAAGTAAAGGCAAACCAGTCATCTTGAATATAAGCTGGCGGTATCTTTTGCCAAAATTGTTCGCAAAAGTCAGCTATGCTGTATACATAGATACCTTTGAGTCTCATGTCCATTAACTCTCGGATCATTGGCTGAGACAAGTTACGCTCCGCACCATCAATTAAAATTCCCGACCAGTATTGCTGATTCCAGGTTGAATTTAGCTGGTCTGTGGTATTCATAAGCATCGACTTACCATAGTTTATTTCGTCTCTATGACCTGATTTGCCACCAGCAAAATGATCCGAAAAAGCAACAAATTCAGTCTGAGAATTTAATTTACGGTGTTCTTTACCAAACTTGACGACTTTTTGATAGTCACCTAGTACTAGAAATCGACTGCTTTGCTGATTTGTTTTGAGCCATCGATCTGCAATCATTCTGCTCATGACAGCCCAAATTGAAAACAAAGTAACGCTAATTAATAATACGCCTCTGCCTACTATCGGCTCACTACCCCAAAGTCCAGTAAGATAAATACCGCAGGTAACTGCCGTAACTGTGGCTAAAATGCCTAAAATGGCTCTTTCTGAGAGGCGAACCCCAGAAACTTCCCGATTCAGCTTATATGTATCGGTTAGATATAAGCCAAACAGATACATCGCGATTAGCATATAGAGAGCTGGCGTTTGGAAATTCAAAGATTCAGATACACGCAGCTTTAGAGCTAAATTGAAGCACAAGAGCAATCCAGTAATGTCTCCAAGGATCAACAGCCACACAATCATCCGACGAGAAGTGCGGCTATACATTAACAGAGTCGATAAATATTTCGACTGTTGCTTACTGTAAAACATTTGATTAGGGGGTTGTTAAGTTCACGGGATTCTATAATTAACATTCATATTACAGGATCAATCGTAGATTTACTGATTAAATCCTGCGTTTTTTTACTTTTGTAAACCGTGATTTTACTATTAGCAGGATCGCGTAAGTTGTACTGCAAAATAATCTTCAAAAAGTAGTCTAGAAAACTTTTTAACTCTTGAATTAAATAAAATACGCTCTTGAGCAGCCAAGTCGCTAATTATTTATGATCGGCTAAAATAGCAATGAACAATTTAATATTGACCAGAAAACTGAAGTTTAACGACAAGATTGTGGAAAAATTTTGAATTAAATGTTAATTATTTTCAATTTTTCGATGTCTAAATATTTCCTGGCAAATAGTAATAGCTTGTGTTTAACTAAGGCGATCGCTTGAGAGTGAGATCAAATCAAAGCAGTTATTTATGACTATGTGTTGCTCTCAACTTCAACTAGGTTAACGACTTGCTCTAGATAATCTTACAACAAAACTATCAGTAATAATATCTATATTATTATCTTCTGATCCCATATGGTTCGTAGTACAACTTATAGTAAAGCTTCTAGCCTGTTATTAATCGCCTTAGTGTCTATTTGTGGTGGTTGCACAGGCAATTTGTTAACCCAACCAGAAATTCTCCCTGGAGGCATCAACAGTAATTCGACTGAAGAATATCCAGCTTACAGTCCAAATGGTCGCTATCTTGCCTTTGCCTCAGATCGTCGTGGGCAAAGAGACATTTTTCTCTACGATCTAGAGTCTAAACAACTAGTGTCTCTGCCCAATCTTAATCGAAGAGATTCGGTGCAAGATCAGCCATCATTAAGTGCAGATGGGCGTTATATTGCTTATGTTTCTACAGAAAGAGGCAAGACAGATATCTTTGTTTATGATCGCGAACAACAAAAATCAGAACTATTAACAGTTAATGTTAGGGGTTCTACTAAACAACCGACAATTAATGGCGACGGCAGTCAAGTAGCTTTTCAAGCCAGTCAGTTAGGACAGTGGAAAATTGTCATCGTTAATCGCAGGATAGATAACAACTAGCGAATTTCTCTACAATCAAGATAGAAGATAAGAGCAAGCAATTTTAAATTTTAAGAGTTAGAAGATTATGAAACGGATTGTCTTGATCGCGGGATTTGAATCTTTTAATGCTAATTTGTATCGCCAGGCGGCTGAGATGGCGACAGCAAAATGTAGAGAATTGGAGGTTAGAGTATTCAGCGATC
>JBHJNW010000130.1:0-9507 GCA_050330395.1 Pleurocapsa sp. | reverse complement strand
ACCCCGTAACTGACTTGTGGTATCAGGGAAAAGGGTAAAGGTTAAGGGGAAAAGGACGATAAATTGATTATCAACTCTAAATTATTAAGTTTACTTGTACTGGTGCAAGATGTGAGTCTTAATTTAGGTGCGGGGGAAACTAAAGTAATTAAATTACGCCTTAGCGATACGGCCAAAAGCAGCCAAGAATAACTTCACAAGTCAAAAATTAAAGGTGTTTTGCGTTTTATCGTTGCAAGAACATATCAAGATTTAGGATCAAATCTGCTTTCCTTGAATCGAGTAATCTAATAACTCAACGGGATGCAATAATTTAACTTCTGAACCTTTCAACTCTAAATGCTTTTGAATTTGCAGAGAACAGCCAGGATTAGGCGAAGCAATGACGCTCGCTCCCGTATTAATCAAATTACCAGCTTTCTGCCTACCTAGTTCATCGGCTGTTTCTGGCTGCAACATATTGTAAATACCGGCACTTCCACAGCATAAACTGGCATCTTGAGGTTCACGTAGCTTGATTCCAGGAATTTTCCTTAGTAGTTGGCGGGGTTGTGCGCTAATTTTCTGTCCGTGTAATAAATGACAGGCATCCTGATAAACCAGAGTTAGTTCTCCTGCTGTTAATGGATGTAGTTTAGCGGTAAACTCAATCTCGGCTAAAAATTCGTGGACATCTTTGACTTTGTTGACAAATTTTTCAGCTTTGTCCTTGTATTCAGGCTGATCAGCCAAAATATGACTGTATTCTTTGAGAGTATGACCACAGCCCGCAGCATTAATAATAATTGCGTCCAAATTTTCGTCAAGAAAGCTGTCAATCATCTGTTTAGCTAAGGTTTGTGCTTGGGCTTCTTGTCCTTGGTGGGCAGGTAAAGCAGCGCAACAACCTTGTCCTATAGGAATTACGACCTCACAACCGTTAGCGGTTAATACTCTAGCCGTAGCTTCATTGACGGGAGAGAAAAATAACCGCTGCACACAACCCAAAACCATACCGACTCGATAACGTTTTTCGCCTTGGGCAGGTATTACTTCAGGTAAATCACTCCGCCATGAACTATCGGTTATTTTGGGTAAGATTGCCTCCATTGCTGCCAAACGAGGGGTTAGTTTTTTCAGGATTCTTGTATTACGCAGCAGCTTTTGCAAGCCTGACTGTTGATATAGCCATAAAGGAGGCAGAAAATGGCGTAACCGATTCGGATAAGGAAATAAATTGAAGATTAAAACTCTAATTAATCTATCAGATAAATTGCGGGTTTGATTTCGCTCGATCTGAGGGCGAGTAGCAGCAATTAGCTGATCGTACTGCACTCCCGAAGGACAGGTAGTCACACAAGCCAAACAACCTAGACAAGAATCAAAATGCTGAGAGGTTGTAGTGTCAATAGTCGCTTCTCCTTGATTAATGGCATCCATTAGATAAATTCTGCCTCGAGGAGAATCCATTTCTTTGCCAATTACTCGATAGCTGGGGCAAGTAGAAAGACAAAAACCACAGTGAACACAAGCATCTATTAGCTTTGGTTGGGGAGGATTTTTGGTATCAAAGTTAGTCATTAAAATTGCTGTTAATTCAAAAGTTTTAAAATCTAAAAATTCGGTTCGTAGCTATTAGCTATTAGCTTCTTAATAATGCTTGACTAGATCAAAAAGCGGTTTGGATTAAGAATATTTTGGGGATCAAACTGGTTTTTAATCGCTTGCATGGTTTTGAGCGCATTACCTGAATAACCCCAAATATCTAGTTGTTGCTTGAGTGTTGTTGGTGCATCAAGAATAGTTAAAAAGCCGTGGTTTCGTTGGCAGTGCGATCGCATGGTCAAAATAGTTTGAGCATCTGTATTATCTCCATCTAGCTGTAGTTGCCCAATACCGCTACTGGCATGAACTCTCATCGCCACATTACTCTCAATGACTTCCTTTAATTGTAGAAAATTTACGGCAGCACTGGGAGCAATACCTATTTTGCAAGTAACTGCCGTATCTGACTTGGCAATACTGGTTATGGCAGCGCACCTTTGCCACAAGTCTGCTTCAGCTTGATTTTGATAATTATTAGTGGTTATATTTAGCTGTTTGGCGATCGCTTTTACCTGTTCGATCTGTTGTTTGATACTCTCGACAATAGTTTGCCACCGAAGTATTAAGCCAATCTCGGGATTTAAATCTAGCTGATTTACTACCGAAGTAGATAATAAATCCATGGCTACAGGGGTTAAACCTGAATTGCGAATGGTTTGAGCAATCTGAGCGATCTGATTCGCTTTTCCTGTAAGTAACAGAGTCTGGGAAGTAGCAATCAAAGGATAGGTACGAAAGGTTAGTTGAGTAATAATACCTAACGTGCCATAAGCTCCCGTGAACAATTTCATCAAGTCATAACCCGCCACGTTTTTGACTACTCTACCTCCTGCTTTGGCAATTGCTCCATCAGCGCGGGCAAATGACAGCCCCAGCAATAAATCTCTCACCCCACCATAACGCTGTCGCCAACTGCCTGTATCTCCTGTGGCAACAATTCCCCCCAAGGTAGCATCGGCATAACTAGGATCTAGAGGTAAAAACTGATTGTGCGATCGCAATATGGCTTGCAAATCGGTTAATTTCATCCCTGCCTCGGCAGTTACTGTCAAGTCTCCTACCGCGTGTTCAATTAAGCGATCGCATTTTTGGAGACTAATTACCAATTGAATATCTTGACTTAACTTACCCCAGTTTAATTTGCTGCCATTACCACAGATTAAGATCCGCCATTGCTGTTGAGATGCCTGTGCGACTATTTTGGCTAAAGTATCTATTGTCTGAGGAAATAAGAGATAAATTGGCGCGTTGACTTCTGCCACTGCCTGATTAATTTTAGATTGCCAATAAACATCAGCATGATGTAGTTCGACTAATTTGGTGTTGCTATCAATAACCGATTGTAAGTTAGTGGCGATCGCAGTTGTCATATTTCGCTCTGGGCTGCTAAGCTCTATGGCTGGTAGATTTTTGCTTCTGTCATAACTTTACCAAGTAGTTTAGCTTTATTAGAGAGTAAATTTAATTTCAATGTTATGCAGGGTAGCTAACGAGAGCGATCGCCGATTAGTCTACTCACAAGCTGCCAGTTATTTTCACTATTTACTCTCTAATTTATCGCCAGTAGCGTTAACAATAATCTGCTGATTTTTTGGAAGCTCAATTTATGAATTTTATTTTGATTAACTACTCCTTGTCGAGTCAAAAATAAAGCGATCGCTCTGCGCTCTCTAGACAACAAAACGGCTCGCTCACATAATAATTGCTGATTAAGCAGAAGTTTCAATTTTGTCAATGATAAAACAAATTATCAACCAAATTCCAGCACTAATAAAAATGGTTAGTAATACTCTGAGGATAAATAGCTTTACATCAGACAAATCTTGACTAAAGTTATAGATCAAAACAGCATCAATCGCTGCGGTAAAAAATCCTAGACCTTGCTTTAAGTTTCTATTAGATAATTTATTCATAATGTCTTGAATAGGTGGTAACAATTAATTACTAGTTGACAATATTAATTCAAGCGTAAAAATAGTCTTCTCAATTCTAATAAGAAGTTTAATATCTGCCCACTGTTTAGAGCTATTTATATTGGATTCTGAATTAAGCAAATAAGCGATCGCGTCTTTAAATCGTCTCGGGAGTTTTACTAATCGAGTTTCTAAATATTTACTGCCTTAAATCTCTATACATTAGGCAATACGATCTCTATTTTGTCTGTATTAAGTTAGATTAACTAAGCTAGTAGTTTTTCTCTCTAAAATACCTGTGGAAGTCTGGAAAGTACTCGAATCAACAACCAAACAAAAGCTCATCAACCTGTTTGCCGCCGGATTGCTATTTTGGATTAGCATTACCTTATTATTACCCACTCTACCGACCTACATTCAGGCTATGGGAGGCACTACGCAACAGGTAGGCATCGTCATGAGTTGTTTTGCCATTGGGTTAATTGCTTCTCGAACTTGGTTAGGTAAGGTGGCAGATCGCCGCAGTCGGAAAATAGTTATTCTCATCGGTACACTAGTAGCCGCGATCGCTCCAGTATTTTATTTATCCGTTCATTCGGTTTTAGGATTAGGATTTGTGCGAGCTTTTCATGGCATCAGTATTGCTGCTTTTACCATTGGCTATAGTGCTTTAGTTGTCGATCTCTCACCGCTTCAGCATCGAGGGACTTTAATTGGCTATATGAACCTAGCTGTACCGATTGGGATGTCTGTAGGGCCTGCTTTGGGCGGATTTTTGCAATATACTGGTAAACAGTATGTTCCTGAAGGTACGGGTTATGAGGTTTTGTTTGCAATTTCAGCGATTTGCGGTGTCCTGGCTTTCGCTTTATCTAAACAGATTAAAGAGACATCTTTACCAGTAACTGTAGCTCAAGAAGCTTCGGGTGTGATTCGTCGCGATTTCTGGCAGCTAGCTAAAGAGCCAGGTTTAATTGTGCCAACTATTGTCTTGCTTTTAATCGGTTTAGTTTTTGGCACGCTGGTGGCTTTTCTACCTTTGTTTGTTAGCGAGTTGGGGATAGATTTTAACGTTGGTTTATTTTATACGGCAGTGGCGATCGCCTCTTTTTCTGTTCGTCTATTTGTCGGCAGAGCAAGCGATCGCTATGGACGTGGTTTGTTTATTAGTGGTGCGCTGGTTTGCTATATTATCTCGATGGTATTGTTGACTCAGGCTAGTACACCTGTGATGTTGATTTTTTCGGCGATCGCCGAAGGTGCTGGTGCTGGCATCCTGATTCCACTGACTTTGGCACTAATTTCTGATCGTTCATACTCTAACGAAAGAGGAAAAGTATTTGCTCTATGTATGGGAGGTTTTGATGTCGGTATTGCTTTAGGTGGGTTAACTCTAGGTTCTCTTTCTTTTATATTAGGAGGCTACCGAGGTATATTCTCTTTGGCAGCAGTGTTGGCTTTAGTTGCACTGATTATTTTTGTGACTCAATCAGGAAAAAACCTGCATCATTCTGTATCTTTTGCTTTGGGCAAAGCGACTGATGTTTATGCATTAAAAAGCTAAACCGTATTGACAATAGGAGCAAGATTGATTTATTGATTGAGCCAGTAACCGCCTAGTAATGCTAATTCACCTGTAACGTTGACCGTTTTCCGCCGTTAAACAATTAATTATTTAATAATTTTTTGCTGGATTATTTCATTACATTTCGATATTTTGTCGAAGGTACTCCGTCCTAAACGGACGAAGCCTGCTTCGACTTCGTAAACATTCAACCGATTTACTTATAATCGATGTCATATAGTCGCCGATTGCTGAAGAGTGTCGTAGCCATAGTTAATTATTACTCTAGAAGATCTTGCGGTATCCTGATTTATAGCTTGCTGGGGCTTAGTCTAAGTGTGATAAAAGTTCAAGCTGAAGACAATATTTTGGTCATTCATTCCGATCATTCAGAATTATCTTCAGTAAAACAACAACAAGAAGGTATCGAACAAGGGTTTTCGGCAATAGGCAATCGCAGCAATGTCTATCATGAATTTCTCGATAGCCAACGTCATCCCCAGTTAGAACAAGGACAGGGATTTATTGACTATATCAATAAAAAATACCAGCGAATTCCCATCAGTTTGCTGATGGTTGTAGACGATCCTAGCTTGCAGTTGATGTTACGTAAGCATGACAAATTTTTTCCTGATATTCCTGTAGTATTTCTCGGGATTGACAATTTACGACAAGAGTTACTTGATACACCTTGGCTAACAGGGGTAGTAGAAAACCATTCCGTGGTAGAAACCGTGCTTGAGGCAACACGGCAGACTTGGACAGATACCATCATTATCATCAACAACACAACTGAGACTAATCAAGCTGAATTAGCGCAGATTGAAGCCATTAAGAAGATTGCTTATAAGCCCCTGAAAGTCGAAGTAGTTAACGATCTAGTTCCTGAAGAGATAGCAAGCCGATTAGGTAAATATCCCGACAATGTGCCAGTTCTACTCTTAGGTCAACTCCTCAAAGACAGCTCGTCAAAAATCTCCATTGATCCGATGCTAGATACGCAAATATTGCAGGAGCAAATTCCCAATCCCATATACACCAATAATTCTGTTCGCTTGGGTCAAGGCGCAGTAGGCGGAAAAATTTTTGATACCAAGTATCATGCTTGGCAAGCCGTTGAGCTAGCTAATAAAATATTAAGCGGAGCTAAACCTGACCAAGTTGGTCCAGTCTTGACGGGTAAAAATCGCTGGGTTTTTGACTATCGGCAGTTATTAAAATACGATATTAAGCTTGATTTATTACCAGAGCATAGCCAATTGCTTTATGTAGAGCCACCAGTTTATGTTAAATACAGAATGCTGATTTTTTTGCTTGGCTTTATTTTGCTTTCCAGCTTTTTAGCAATTATCTTGCTCATTGAAAAAGGTCGCAAGCATGAGCTGGCGAATAAAATTCTGCAAGAGAATGAACAGAGATATAAGGATTTAGCCAAAGCAGGAGCAAACGTTTTTTGGGAGCTAGATGAACAACTGAGATACTCGTATATATCTGGGGATCTTAAAGATTTGTGTGGATTAAGACCTTCTAAAATGAGGGGTAACTATCCTCCCTTGCTACATCAAAACAATTCCCAACTGGATGTTGATTGGGAACTATTTGAACAAATTACCAAAGCTAGAAAACCATTTAAAAACTTTACTTTTAGTTTGCAGGATAAAAATGAGGGAATTAGAATTTTTAAAATCAACGGCAAACCTTTATTTGATGACAAAAACAGTTTCTTAGGTTATCGCGGCGTAAAACAAGAAATTACTGCCGAGCAAAATCTTTATAAAAAGATTGCCTATCAAGCAACATATGATGACCTGACTGGTCTATTAAATCGCCGTGAATTTAACGAAAAACTCAAGTATTCTGTCCAAAAAGCCCATAAATATCATACAGAATCAGTTCTCTGCTATTTAGACCTTGATCGCTTCAAAATTGTCAACGATACAGCAGGGCATACAGTTGGCGATCTCCTGTTGTCAGAACTGGCAAAGCTTTTACAGAGTTTGATTCGTAAGGAAGATACTTTAGGTAGATTAGGAGGAGATGAATTTGGCTTGTTACTAGAAGGATGTTTGATCGCCGAAGCCGAGCAAGTTTGTGAACAATTGATTAGAGCAATCCATAACTATCGTCTCAAGTGGAAAAACGTTGAATTTGATGTAGGAGTTAGCATTGGTATGGTGGGGATTGGCGATCGCTCTACTGATGCGGCCGAATTATTGAGTCGCGCTGATTTGGCTTGTTATCAGGCAAAAAATTTGGGTCGCGGGCGAATTTACATCGTTGAGAACAACGACCAAGAGCTTGATTTACAGCAAAATCAAATGGGACAGATCGCTAAAGTATCCCAAGCAATTAAAGAGAATCGCTTTTATTTAGTTAAGCAGTTAATTAAACCGATGGTCGATGATGCTAAGCAAAGTCGGCATTATGAACTGCTACTGCGCCTTAAAGACCGTGAGGGCAACTTAATTACTCCTGAAGAATTTATTCCTGTGGCAGAACGTTATGGCGTAATTAGCAGAGTTGATCGCTGGGTTTTAGAAGCTACCCTGAATTCATACGGTAAGTATTTCGCCGCCCGACAGGATTTAGTTTCAATCAATCTGTCGGCGGCGAGTATTAACGATGAAAGATTTACTAATTTTGCCATTGATCTGATCGTTAAGTCAAAAGTTCCTGGGGATTGTCTGTGCTTTGAAATTAGTGAAACGGCGGCAATTAATCAGTTTAGTCATGCGCAAAAATTTATTTCCGCCATGAAAAATTTGGGTGTAAAGTTTGCTTTAGATGACTTTGGTAGTGGAATATCTTCTTTGTCCTATCTAAAAAATTTACCGATAGATTTCCTCAAGATTGATGGCAACTTAGTTAAGGCAATACTTAATGAAGACTACGATCGCGCAATTGTGAACTCAATTAACGAAGTAGCTCATTTGATGGGGATTAAAACCATCGCTGAATTTGTGGAGAACGAGCAGATTCTCGAACATATTAGTAAAATCAGCATCGACTACGTTCAGGGTTATGTTACGGGAAAACCCGTGGCGATCGCATCTTAACGAAGTCAGAAGTCAGAAGTCAGAAGTCAGAAGTCAGAAGTCAGAAGTCAGAAGTCAGAAGTCAGGAGTACCACAGGGGTATATCCTGCTTGACAGGACGGCAGGGTCTTTCTGACCAGCTCAAAATTCGTGTGTCTCAAGATTCTACTAAAGATTGAATCCGAGCAAAATAAACTTGCCATTCGTTTAAAGCTTGAGGATTGGACGGTACCTCTTTTTGTAACAAGACGATGCCCTGATTAAAGTCGCTCATCCCATAATGACTTGCTAAAGCTAAATCGATTGATTTGGCTGTGATGTTGAGATTGTGACGCAAATCAGTTAAAACAGCCTGATAGCGTTCGTTGTGCCAAAGGTCAGCAATAATGTAATCTACCTGGTTGATTTCTTGGCGGTCATTTTTGATTTGTAATCCTGGTAGGCGAATTATTTCTCTACGGCCAGAAAGATGGGGAATGATCCAAGTAGTAGCAGAAACGCTGGCATCCTCTGGTATTTTAGCCAATAATGCCTGAATTTTCTCAGTATGTTGCCACTGTTGGGGGGCCAAAACCTGAACGAAAGGTTTAATTGCCGTCGGAATGAGAAAGTATAGAGTATCACTCGGATTTGAGGTAATAGTAAAAAACGTTGATAAACAAATACAAAAAATCCAGAAACGTCGAAACTTGGGACGCAGCTTGCGTGGTTGACAAAGTGCGATCGCCTGATCAAATTCCCCCAAACCCTGTCCTGCCCACCACAAAATTGAACCATAGAACAACCCAGGGGTAACACTCATTGCGTAGCGAATGGAAATATTCAAAACCAAATCTCCCTGGCTGAGAAATAATTTTAACAGCGGAAAAATGGAGATTATCCAAGCAGCAGGGGCAACTACTGGAATGAATGCCAAAGGTAGCCACTGCCCTAATAAATACTTAAAAGTGCCAAAAAAAGGTGTAAATATTTCTCTCAGCAACAGCCCCGGACTAGTAATCATTTTGGCAATAATTTCGAGAGTCGAAGCCCGATCTCCTTCGGCATATTGTCCAAAGTTTTCCAACATAAACCGTTTGGCAATGTCGTCAGAAAACAGAGGCATAACGACATTAGTCACGGCAAGGACATACAATAAACTACCCAAACATACTGCAAGACCTAAGCGTGGATATCTACGGCTGAGAATCAAATAAACGCCAATGCCAAATAAGGTAATGCCACTATCTTCTCGGACTGCTAAAACACAGATAGCTAAGATAGTAAACAGCCACCAGCAGCGTTTTTCCATTGCCAGAAATGTTGAATGATAAGAAAAAAGGTAATAAAAGGGCTGAGATAATAGTAAAATCAACCTAATTTATCACCTCTAAATATCTATCAATGTTTGTATCAAATTTCCCTCGAACAA
>JBHJNW010000129.1:0-9815 GCA_050330395.1 Pleurocapsa sp. | reverse complement strand
CAGGCTTAATAGCAACTTCTTCTGCATTTAATAAGCGATCGCCTGAAGCTTTAGGACTATTGCCAAAATAGAGGCGACGCTGAATTTTACGCCTAACTTTGCTCGGAATTTGTAAAGGTTCTGTTTTAATTAGGTTGATTCCTCTACTCGCAATAGATGAGGCGCGAGCTATCAGTCGATTATTAATCGCCAATTTCCTGGCAGAAGTCGCTTGTTGGACTATCTGATGTACGCGCTGAGGACTATCCCAATTAACTGGAATATCTTGCAGCTTAGTTTTTTGAGCAATAACCCATAAACCATTACCGTTCCATCCATAAGACATGACTTGAAATTGATTTTTAGCTAAAAATGCTTGCAGGGTCTTTTGAGAAAAGGTATTGATATGAACATCCCAGAAAAAGAAGTCAATAGTTTCGCCATACCAGCGATCAATGCTGGGACACTCTAAGTACAAATAGCTTTGATCGTTTAAAAGTCGATGAATGTTAGCTAGAAACACATTAGGATCTTCAACGTGTTCGATGACATGAAAGCTACAGGCTAAATCAAATCGTTGTTCTGTATCAAACTGCTCGACGAACTGATTGTGAATTGGTAAATTGTATCTTTCTTTAACGGCTTCAGTATAAGCAATATCTGGCTCAAGTCCTTGAACATCCCAGCCACAGCCTCGCATTAGCCGCAAAAAATCACCAGTTCCACAACCGACTTCTAAAACTGATTTGTCTTTAGACCACAGAGATTCTTCTAACTCGCGTTCTAAAATTCCCAGTCTAGACCGAGCGATAGGTTCGCAAGCAGCAAATTTAGCATCATCAGGTGCTGATAAACTTCTTGCCGTACTAGAAAATTGACCTTCTTGATACAAGTCTTGATGTTTTTGAACCGAAGGTCGAGGCAGAATAAATACAAAGCCGCAATTATTACAGATATAGTTGCGAACTTCTTTGTTGTGTCGTCCTTTACCGAATAGTAGACTATGATCTCTCGAACCACATAAAGTACAGTGATGAACTATAGTTTGGTCTAGTTGAAAGCGATCGCGTTTGATCTTATTTAGTTGCATATTTTTTACTTTTATTCAGCTAATTACAGTTAATAACTTAAGATTTGCCAAGAACGTGGTTGATAAAATTCACAAGTAGTCATGCTGCCATTAGAGTCAACTTCAAACTTAAAAGATTCAACATAATCTAGAGTAAATAGAGCATCATTTCTGACAACTATTTTGATTTGATAAATACCTGGTTTAAAACATAAATAAGGCATATGAATGACAATCTCATGCTTGCCTACTGTCAAATCTAAGTTCTGCTTATCGTTATAGTTACTTAAAAACTGAACTGGGCTACTTCCAGATTGAGTATGATAAAAATTGATTCTAGTAACAATATTATTTAATTGTTGATGAACTTGACATCCAATAACTAAATCAACAGCTTGTCCGCTTACTAAAGATGTTATTTGCTTACCTTGAATATTTTTAAAAGATAAAGATGTAATGTCTAATCCATTAGTTTCAGTGGCTTTTTTAGCTGGGCGTTGTAATATTCCTAAAGTTGGTTCGGAATGATTAGTAAATAAATCCCGTTCGTATTGAGCAATAACTGAATATATATCGCCAAACTTTAACTGTTGACCTTTAAGCAAATAAACGGCAAGATTGCAAACACCTAATACAATCTGAGAGTTATGGCTAACTAAAATAAAAGATGTACCTTGTTTAAGCAGTTCGCTGAGTTTACGATGACATTTTGACTGAAATTTAATATCACCTACAGCCAAAACTTCATCGATTAATAAAATATCTGGTTCAGTATGAATCGCGCTGGCAAAACCCAAACGTGCAGCCATCCCCGAACTATATGTTTGCACAGGAGAATCGATCGCTTCACCGATCTCGGCAAACTCTACTACATCATCAAATCTTTCGTCAATCTCTTTGGTAGATAAACCCAAGATCGACATATTCGCATAGATGTTTTCTCTACCCGTGAGGATGGGATTGAAACCCGCACCCAGAGCAATGAGAGGTGCAACTCTACCCGTGACTTTCACCGTACCGAGATCGGGCTTAATTAAACCAGCAATGATGCGTAGCAAGGTGGATTTACCGCTACCATTTTTGCCAACTAAGCCTAGTGCTTCGCCTTTTCTAAGTTGAAAACTAACGTTATCTAATGCCCAAAATTCTTTACTTCTCAGGCGATCGCTTTTTTGTCTAACTCCAGTTAATTCGCCTGCAATATCCTGTACTCCGTAAAATAAAGAACGTTTTAAATCGCGACAAAACTTTTTAGATACTCCTTCGACTGAGAGAACTACTTCGTCGTTACTAGGAGAAGGTTCGATAACTTTGGCTGGGGTAGTGTTAATCATCTTCTAAGAACTAATTCTCTCTACTATGTAAGGCATTGAGACACGATAGATAATCCAAGCAAAAAATAAGCCAACCAAGCCAATGCTACTGGCAAGCCAAAAACCCATGGGATCGGATACTGTTCCTGTAGTGGCTAATTCTCGCGTGGTGACTAATAAAGGTGTTACGGGGTTAAATTTGACAATTGTGCCAAATACACCCCCATTGGGTACGGGATAAACGACAGGAGTAAGAAACAACCATAAGCCAGTTAGTAAAGTCATGGCTCGGGAAATATCCTGATACAAAGCTCCCATAGGTGCAAGGATCAAACCGATAAAAGTTCCCAATGCTACCAAATGAATTAAAGCCACTGGTGCTAAAATTACGCTGCCACTGACGGGCATCTTGAACCAGATGAATAAGAGAACAATCAAAATTAGCTTAACGCCAAAATTGAAGAACACTTCGCCTAGCTTGCTTAAAACCAGTGCTTCGCGAGGGAAGTTAATTCTGGCTAACATCGCTTTGCCCGCAGTTACTCCTTGAATGGGTGCATTGAGAGCCTCCACAAAAGTTTGCCACAGAGTCATACTAAACATGACATAAGCGGGATAAGGTAAATCTGTCGCCCCAATATTAATAATTCCGTTGTCTTTTGCTAAGGTAAACCCTGCTGCCGTAATTACCGCAGGAATAATCGCCCAAAAAATACCTAAAAATGATTGACGGTATTGAGCGCTGATGTCTCTGACTAACAATCGCCACGCTAACTCTCTAGAGGCTAACAAGTCTCGCCACATTTCCCGAAGCATTGTTGGGGGATGTCTGATGCGACTTTCTGAACTGTATATAACTTGGCGCGGAGGTTGAGGTTTAAATTTGGTCAATCTACCCATAGCTTGGCTGTTTTTAGTTTCAAATTGAAAAAACTTGGTGTAATGTAGGTAAGATTAACGGCGGCGGAATTGTTGCAGTAAATTACCAATTGCGCCTTCGGATTTTGCTTCATCGTCGCTATCATTGCCATCACTATTTTGAGACGATTGATTATAGTAGGAGTCGTAATAAGAATAGGCGTAATAATCAAATTCGGGATCGACCATGTTAGCAGCTACACCTGCAACATGACACTGACCATGACGTAAAACATCTAAGGCATTATCCATTCCCCTGCGAGTAGCTTTTTGGATACCAGAGACGAATAAGAAAGAATCAACTTCTTGAGCTAAACATTTAGCGTCGGCAATTACGCCAATGGGAGGAGTATCGATGATTACATAGTCATAAACTGCTGACCATTCTTGAATTAGCTGCTTCATCTTATTACAGTTAAGTAAAGCAATCGGATTAGGAGAAGTTGCTCCTGCGGTAATTACATCCAAATTTTTCACTGAGCCAGGCTGAACATAATCAGTCCAGGGTTGTTCTTGGGTAATCGCTTCGCTCAACCCAGCCTCATTGGGAAGATGAGCTAATTTATGCAGTTTAGGTTTACGCAAGTCAGCATCGACAATTAATACCCGCAGATCGAATTCTGCTAAAACAATACCCAGATTGTGAGAAATAGTCGACTTACCCTCGGCAGAAGTAGTAGAAGTGACGGCCAAAGTTTTGATTTGACCATTATCTGCTACCAGATAGCGCAGATTCATCGCCAAGGAACGTAAACCTTCGGTAAAGGATGAATAGTAAGAATAAGACTTTTTGGTGGTATGAATATTAGCATCAATCCTTGGCTCGACAACTTTCGGAATAACGCCTAATATAGGTAGCTTGGTAATTTGCTTGATTTCTTCTACCCGTTTAATACTTTGATCGAGTCGTTGCAGTATAAATGCGGTAGCAACCCCGAGAAATCCTCCAGCGAGCAATGCTTGTAATAATCCCTGGGTAATATTGGGCGAAACTGGCTGGCTGGGTAAAAAAGGCTCATTAAGTATCCGCCAGGGTGCAATTTCCTCAGCTTCAGAAATGGCTAGCTCTTGTCGTCTTTTAAGCAGATAATTATAAGCTTCAGATTTAAGCTCTACTTGGCGGGTTAGCTCGGTAAACGTTTGTTGTAATCCAGGAATATTGAGAAATTGATTATCAGCCTCTGCTTTTGCCTGATTCAAGCTGGCTAATTTACTTTGCAGACTTGCAGCTTCTTCTTGCAACTGCAATTTTTTCTTAGTAAAAAATCCTAGAGTAGAGCCTTCAGCAGATACTCTGGTTCCTGATTCTATGTCTGAACCATTATCAGCTTGACCGATTAAGAATGGACTATCGCTATTGCCAGTATTTGCATCAGTATAACTAGGAGCTAGAACTATACGCTCAAGTATTTTCGGAGAAACCGACTTGCCCAAAACTTGATTTGCTCTTTCTTGTAGTAACTTTTTCAACTCTTGTCGCTTGGACTGAAGATTTTCCATGATATGGAAATTATCACGGAAATCAACTTGCCCTAAGTTATACTGAGTTTCCAATTCCCTTAGTTGAGTCGATAAATTTTGATAAACGCCGTCTTGACCCAAAACCGCTGATGCTACCATAGTTTCTGAATCTTGACCCAATTCTCCCAATTGACTTTCTAGCTCTTGACTTTGTTGTTGATTAAGAGCGATCGCAATTTTCGTATCTTCAATTTGTTTGGTAATATCGAGTTTAATTTCTTCTACTTCAACTGCTGATGTTTCAGGATTAACTAGTTGGTGTTCTTGTCGAAAGTTACGAACTGTTTTGGCAGCTTCGTCTAATTCTTGTTGAGCTTCAGGCAGTTGCAGATCGATAAACTCGATCGCATTTGCTGCTTTTAATTGTTGCTTTTCTAGGCTATATTTAACGTAAGTAGAACTTAAAGCTTCTAAAACAATTTTTGCTTTTTCTGGATCGGTATCAGTATAGGAAACAACCAGTACATCGGTCGGTATTTTATTGAGTCCTGCTTGATAGATTGATAAGTTTTGCACTACTTCAGGTATGGAAATATCTGGATAGCGGCTTTTTAGTTCGGCTACAGCTTTTTCTACCATAGAGTTACTACGGAGTACGAAAATTTCTGTAGAAAAGTCTTTGATCGAGCTTAACTGATTCGTCGCAATTGTAGGAGCAACGGATGTCGATTCTATATTTCTAGGAGTTTCTAACAGAATTAAAGTCTCTGAACTATATTTGGGAGTTTTTAAGGCGATTAATAAAAAGATTCCCGTAAAAGCGGTTATGCCCACGGCTAAGGCAGGCTTCCAGCGGCGGTGTACAATCTGCTTCAAATCTGACAGAGAAAAACCAGATTCTTGAGTGTTGAATACACTTAAGTCAATTGTCTCAGATTTAATTATTTCGTTACTCATATTTGGTTTTGACCTGTAAATTTCACAGTTCATGTGAACTTTTTCAGAGTCTTATTTAAAATAAAACGTAAAAAATACTGATAGAAAAATTTTAGCTACCTTCAAGTACTTATATTATTTTTTTTTCTGGGTATAGGCTTCAGTAGTTTTACTAATTTATCTGGGCGACAATCTAAATTTTCTTGATTTTAAATTATTAATTTAATCTTTATTTAAATCAAGGTTTAACCTTGCCCAGTCAGTACTTTTCCAAATTAAAAAGAAGAGAATAGACGCTATTAACGCACCGAGATTCCACTTAAAACATTTTTTGAACAACCAGGAACGCTTCTCGGCTCTAAATGTCTGTGCTTGGCTGGTAAGATTTTCTTGATTGTTTTTTAAATCAGCTAGAAGATCTGTTTTGAGCTTCTGAGTATTTACTGATTCAGGAATACTAACTTCTTGTTTAGCCTGCTGCTGAAGTATTGCTCCAATTTCATCTTTAGAATTAGCCGCTTCTAATTGTTCTTTGAATTTCTCAATAGCCTCTTTTTGAGTTACAGATTGAGCATTTACTGTTGCGTTTTGCTGATGATAAATCCGAAAGCTGTTGGTGATATTCAAAGGAATCATTAACATCAAAAATATGGCTGCTACCAAAGATAGCCAAGACAAAATCCTCAGAACGATAGTTTCGATGGGAGCGCGATCGCTTTTTTCGCCGTAATAAACCAAAACTATACCTAACAAAGTAACGGGAATCCTTTCGACAATTGCACCCATGGTTTGAAACTCCCAGAGTGGATCCATCAATTGCAGCGGAATTAATAAAAACAAAACATCAATTATTGCCATGACTAATAAACCATAGCCAACTAAGCGCAAAATTCCAGAAGAAAATACTCTCTCTTGATCTGGTGAGATAGTCATAAATATTGCTTGGGGTGCTTGATTAAATTTAAACCTGTCTAGTATAGTCTTGAAGAGCAAATATTAGGGGTTGTCGATCGCCTTAGCTATTTTCAGCGGTTAAAGGCGGAAAATTAGGCAGCCACCACTGATATAAATCGACCCAGACTGCTTCTAATACTTGATAAGCAGCTTGATCGGACTGGGTAATGCCTGTTGATAAATGCACCCATAGACAACGGCGATCGCGAATACTTTCTTTTCCTTTTAACCAGTCTAATCCTACCTGAAACTTAAAATCATGTTGATAACGATATTGAGAAAATTGTCTTTGAGTCACGCTGCTAGGACTACGAGGGCTAATACAGCTACTTAAATAAGCGCGATTTTCATCGCTAAATAACGTATAAAAACCTGTTTGATCGTTGTGCTTTATTTTTTGGGCTTGAATGATTGATGCAGGTAAAGAAGTGTAATTTTGCAGGTATGTTTGCACATCTCCTCTAGTACCAACCAGGTAACTGATTTCTAGGTCTATTTCTTGTTCATTTAAGACATATTGATATTTTTGACGCGTTTTGATGACCTCTGGGGCTAAATCGCTGGCTTTTAGTTGATTTAAATTAGATTTGACGGCAATTGCTGAGGAAGAATTAAGGCTGAAACTTTCAGGAAACTGGAAATCAGCAGTCAAACGATTACCTACAGCAGGAAAGATCAGTGTAGAAGCAACAGCTAAATTAATACTGATGCTGCTGATGATTAGCAAGCTGCTACGCCATTGATTTTGATTAATCATTTAGATTGAATAAATGCTCAAGATATATTGCTTGTCTGTAATTCTTGTTGTCGCAAGATCAGATAGCAGAAGCCTGAAAAAATAGCGATCGCCAAAGTCGAAAATATTTGTGAACCCTGCGTTCCATGCCAATAAGCAAATTGAGCTGGTTCTGGTATAAATAAAGTTAGAATGCAAACTCTAATGACTCCCAGGAAAAAACCGAAGATCATCGAAAACGTTGGCACTAATACTTGTTGAGATTTTGGCAGGGGTACAAAAGCGACAAATAATAAGGCTAGCTTGAGCATCAAAATAATCATTGGTACTCCCGCACAAGGATAGTCCACGATCGCTTTAAACACACCTAATTCGGGCAAAGAGATCATTACCTGATTTCCTTGATTTGCGACATTAAACCCTAAATAGTAGAGCAAGTAAGTGGCAAATTTAGCATTGAGAATCGTAATGTGAACTAGACTATCAATGAAATTGCCAATTGCTCCTGTCGGAAAAAACAGCAGCCAAGCAAAGAATAACTCTTGAATATACTGACCAAACCCTCTCAATCCCGAAGCAATTAAAGCTAAGGCGATCGCCATACTCAGAGGTAAAATAAACAGGAGAGTGGACTCAAACCAAAACAGCGTTATGGTTTTAGAGAGAATTAACCCCAACAGCAGCAAGCCAAGAAAGCTAGAAATAGGATCGCTATTGTATTCAAGATCATTTCTCCTGCGCCACAGCAGCCAGATAATTGCGCCCGCAAACAAACTATCAGTAGTAAGTTGATCGATGTTGCCTGTAGCTTGCCAAACTAAGTTGAGATACAACAAAGCAACGCCAACTAAACTAGAAAATATCCACAGGCGATCGTTAGCAACAAAATTTTTTCTGTACATTAATACTTTTTTTGCTTAAAGTTTAGACGGATTAAATCGGCTCTAAAACATAGAAAGTTATGCCCTGATTGCCTTCAGCCTGAAAATGAGGTTGAGTTGCTTCAAGAACATTAAATTCATTACTATCGGCAGTAAATAAGTGAGAATTTGATTGAGTATTTAGCATTCGATATAGTGGAACTGTACCTATGTTTTGCGGTTGAGATTTAAAGGCATAATAGGCTATATTTTCAAAATTGTAATTACGTAAATTATCGATAATATGATCTTTCTCAACTTCATCCATAGTGTATAAATGCGCCCCTGTCTGTCGATTAAAAAAGCGATAAACTGGTAGAGCCTGGTCAATTTTCTCTCCAGTCAAAGCATCTGTATCTCTACCTAAAACTTCATAACCTACATTTTCATAGTTGTACTTTATTTCTCCTACCTCACTGCGCAAAATAACATTTTTACGTTCATTTTTATTAGCAGTGTAAAAATGAAATCCCTTCTCATATTGAAAAAAACGATATACAGGTTTCCTATCATAAGCAAAGATGTCGTAGCCAATATCAGCTAAAATTGCCAAATCCAAGTCGGTAGGTAAATTTCTTTCGCCAAAGGTAAAAGATTTATCCATTAAAGCATCGCTCTCTGGATCGACGCTAAAGCCATCACGAATATGAATTTGATCAGCATCTAAAGGTATTGGATGACCTCCATTTAACTTAATACTTTGAGTACCGATAAAATGTCCATTTTGAATTTGTTTTGAGAACTGATTGGCAATTCCAATTCCTAAGACATGACCAATTTCATGCAGGCTTAAACTCAGAAAATCTTGCTTATTAAAAGGAATATCATCATCTGTTTCGGGAGTGGGATCGAAAAAGAAACTATCTGCTACGGAAGCATTGAACTCAACAGTACCCAGCCAAGGTTCAAAATCATCGCCAATAATGCGCTGTTCGCGATCGCTACCAACAACATAAGTAGCATAATATGCTCCTTCTCCTAAAGTTGGTTGATCCGAAGCCAAATTTACAGAAGAAATAAAGATCAAAAGGTCGTCTATTGGTTTTTCTAAGACGACTTTTCGCTCAATATTGTTGATTGGAAACCTTAAAGTTTCTCCCTTGGGAATTGGCGCAAATTCATCTCTAATATAAGAACTCCAGATTTTTCCCGCCTGCTCTATGATAGCTTTTCGCTCAGGTGTAAAAAAATTAGCCTCATCAAAGCGGTAATCAAATTCAATATCAAAACTCATAAAAATATTGGTTTAAATCAGATCTGTTTTGCCGAAAATACAAAATATATTTTTATTTACCTAGTAAGTGAAATTTGTTTACAGTTCAAGCCAAAAAGCTAGTAAATTAATAGTTATTAATTTTAACCTTAAAGAGTAAAAAACACATACAAATATTATCTTTTATGGAAAATATATTGGGGAGCATCCCGCTTTTGCAGTAAGTAAAAATGCTTAGAGTAGAATAAGATCAAGAAAAAACTCTCCTAAACAAAGCATGACACCAGAAGAGCAATCAACGATTGACCAAAAGTTA
>JBHJNW010000128.1:0-27998 GCA_050330395.1 Pleurocapsa sp. | reverse complement strand
ATAGGATCGCTGATCACCGACCCCATGAGACTAGTGAATTGGGGAATAATCGCATCTTTACCGCTATCGTCAATAATAAAAATGGCTTTGGCGGTTTCCCCTGGTTCGAGACTTTGCCAACCACCCTGTCCGTTGATGGTATAGTTGCCACTGCCATTATTGACTAAATCTACTCCATAAGCACCTCTGATACTGTAGGAAGAGTCTAGGTCAAAATTGAGCTTCCAATCTTTAGCATCTGATTCTGCGCTTAGGTCTACTTCGAGCTTGTATCCTCCTTTCCAATCTTCTACTACGTACGTATCCGTATAAAGATTGGAATTAGAAATTTTAGTGATAGCCATAGTACTTTAAGTAACTTGATAATTAAATTAATTTGTTTAACTTAATTACCTTTATAAAAGCTTTATCTTTGCTTCACAGTGACTTCATAACTACTTGACAATACTTTGCGATCACACAATTACAGTGAGATAAATATTGTCTACTGAGTTAACGCCAAATAATAGGCTGATCAAAAATATGACGCAAATTATTAAAAGCGATCGCATTATCAATAACAAGGTGCTTCTATTCAGCTTCACCTAACTGGAGCGATATTTGAGTAAATGCTGGGTCGTTGATACGTCTGGCTACACGCTCTGGGATCGCGTAATCATATAGGATATGAGCCTTGCCAACTAAAACAGCTATCTGTGCATAAGGATGGTTATGATAGTAGAGGGCGATCGCTTCTGCCATAGTTTCGTCCCATAGTACCTGTGCTGCCCAGAAATTTTCCGCATCATGGCTGTTGCCCTGTCCCGACTCAAGGTGCTGCTGATAGACTTCGCTCAACCTTTGGCGATATGCTTTATGATCAAGCTTGATATCTTTTAGGGGTGGAATATAGCGAAAGTCGTTTCCTTTGAGGCTGTTTAGTCCTAATTCGGCTACCTTGCGAGTAATTTCAGTCGGAGTATTTAAAGCAACTAGGGAAATTTGCTTGTCTTGGGCAAAATGCAGTATGGGTGCGTAAAATTCCCAATCAAAACCCCAGCGCGACTCATATTCAGTCTGTTCGATCAGTTCTGCCTCGCTAATTTTTGATTCAACGTAACGATCTAATATAGGTTGAAACGGACGCTGGAACATTTCTAAGGCGATCGCTAATTCTGCATTAGAGTTAGCTTGATTTTGATACAGTTGAGTAATAATTTCTAACTGTGCTTGGTGATTGGCTAGACTATCGTGATTTTCTCCTAAGTAAATGACATCATTTTGTTCGATCTGGCTGATTTCGGTAACTTCGGCAATAGCAGTTGAGCCATTGGGATTTTGAAGCAATAAAAACCCTGCTAAAAACGTTCCTATAAAATAGACTAGGGCGGGATAAAAATTCATGCTATAAGGTTGAATTAATGGTATTAATTTTATGTGTGCCTAGAGCCTGTAATCAATCATGGAACATACTAAATATTATGACTGTTAAAGATGCTTCTCTGTCCTCGCGATCGCTATCTTTAGATCATCAGAGTCTCAGGCAAATGCTGATTGAGCGAGAAAATATTTTAATTATTCAAGATCTTGACGGTGTATGCATGGGTTTGGTCAAAGATCCCCTAACGCGAGTCATGGAAGCTCGCTATCTAGAAGCGGTTAAAGCTCTAGAGGAGCATTTTTTTGTTTTGACCAATGGTGAACATATTGGTCAGCGAGGAGTTAACGGTATTATTGAGCGAACATTAGCTGGTCATAGTTTAATTCCAGAACAAGGATGGTATTTGCCAGGTTTAGCTGGAGGTGGAGTACAGTGGCAAGATTGTTATGCTAATGTTTTACATCCAGGAGTAAGCGAGGCAGAAATGGCGTTTTTGGCAGCAATACCTAATAAAGTTGCCACTTACCTAGCAGAAATAGGTCAGCAGCCAAAATATGGTCTTAACCAGGCTCAGTTAGCTGAATATATCCAGGCAACGGTATTAGATAATAAAATCTCGCCTACGGCAAATCTCAACGTTTTTCATGAAATATTTAGCGATCGCCCTGAGTTATATGCCGAGCTTCAGCAAGAAATGAAGAGCCTGACAGATCGTTTGCTTATTGAAGCACAGCACCAAGGTTTAGCAGATTCCTTTTTTGTGCATTATGCTCCTAATTTGGGCAGAGATGAGCAGGGGATAGAAATTATGCAGCCAGCTCAAGGTAATGATTCAGGGACTACCGACTTTCAGTTTATGCTACGAGGGGCAATTAAAGAAGTAGGAGTAATAGTTATTCTTAATCACTATTATTACTTACAAACAGGGGAATATCCTTTAGGTAAAAATTTCAATGCTAGAGAAGCTCCTCATAAACAGCAAGATTTGCTTAAATTAGTTAAAGATAACTTGGCGGCTGAGGTCATGCCAACTATAGTTGGAGCAGGGGATACAGTAACCAGTAAGGCAGTAGAAAACAACGGTCGAATTGAATTTAAGCGAGGCGGGAGCGATCGCGGATTTTTGGAACTAATCCAGGCTTTGGGTCAAGAGTTTGATACCGATAATGCAGTTGTTTACGTGGACAGCAGTGGCGGAGAGGTCAAAAACCGTCAGGCACTTAAGCTAGACCATAGTAATCCTGAAGCAGTTAGAGTAATACAAGGCCCAGGCGACTCTCAAGATCGAGAAGATCCGCTGACTTTAAATTTCGTTTTTCCTGGGGGATATATAGAATATGTAGACTTTTTTTGTCAGGTAGCTAAAGCCAGAAAATTCACTCAGTAATTCATAGCTAATTTTTTAATATGGCAAAAGCAAGTTTAATTCAACTATTTATCCGTACTTGATATGAGACCAATACTTGGCGTATAAAAGAACCATCAAATAAAACCCGTTCCAGGAACGGGTCAAATAATAAATAATAGTTGAGTTGAAAATGTATGGCACTAGGTTTATTAGCTTGCTTCTTCTTGTCTGGCTAAGAGAACAGGACAAGGAGCTTTGATGCGAATATAGTCAGATAAAGAGCTACCCAACAGACGCTCGATATCAGGTAAGCTTTTAGCAATAGAGGGACGGCGTTCGGGAGAACCTAAAACTAATAAATCAATATTTTTCGCTTCGGCTAAACTACAGATTTTTTGGGCTGGTCTACCACCTGTGACTAAACACTGATATTCTAGACCCGTGCGTTTTACTTTGGCGATCGCGGGAGCAAGAATCGGATTGTTTTCCATATCCTCTTTAGATAGCTTTAGATTGGGGTCAAGATCGGGATTAACACGGATAAGACATATTTCTGCGTCTTGATAACCTTGGAGAAGCGACAGGGTTAAATCTAAAGCGTACTGAGCAGCAGGAGACTTGTCGATCGCCACCATCACTCGCTTTAGCTTTTTCACATAAATATCGTCTTTAACTAGCAGCATCGAGCGGTCAGTCAATTGAAACACATACTGACTAACAGAATTACTCAAAATAGACTGTAGTTTGCCCAAACCTCGCGAACCCATGATGATTAGATCGGCATCGACTTCTTGAGCTACTTTTAAAACCGTAGTTTTAGGTTCTCCTTCTTCAACTTTACAGGTGGCTTCATCGCAATTTGTACCTAATTTGGCGACTAAATCGTTAATTTTAGATTCAGCCTGTTCTTGTGCTGCCGATTCTTCTTGAGTAGTCTTGGGAGAAATGACCCTCAAAATTGATACCTGAGCATTTTTTGTAGCAGGAAGCTCTAGTAAGATTTTGAGCATATCTTGGGCATTTTCTGCACCAGAGTCAGCATAGAGAATTTTGTTAATCATCTGTAATTTTACATTTTGATTTAATACCCGATGTCTCTAGATTACTGCTAATCATGATCCTCAAGATTAGGAGGACTTATAAAACTTAATGACTTCGAGCATTTTTAGTTACACAGGCGATCACTTTAATAGACACAAGCAAAACGATCGCCTTGCTGTAGTTTTTGGTAAAAGGCGATCGTCAAATTGAAATATTTTTATTATTCTTCAAGTAAGTTATTTATGCCTGTTAGATGGTCAATAATGACCGCTAATTTTCCATCTAAGCGATTGATAGTAGATGAAGCCAGCATCATATTATACTTCCTGTACTTTGCTCTAGCCAGCTACTTAACATTTGCTCTGTAACCGTTCCACTAGCTATTCCCAGCATAATTTCAACAACATCCACCTCATTTGCCGTCAGCTTGACTTGGTTGATCTCTAGAAAAACCGCCATGACAATAAAAGCCGTACGCTTGTTACCATCAACAAAGAGGTGATTAATGGCAATGCCATAGCCTAAGGCGGCAGCCAAATCAGCGAGGCTAGCATCAGGATTATAGTTGGCTATATTGATGGGTCTAAATAAAGCACTTTCTAGTTTTCCTTCATCGATGAGTCCTGTTGTTCCACCAAATAAAGTAAGTTGCTGATCGTGTACTGCTTTGGCTACGGCAAGAGTTATAAACTTGATTTGGCTCACTTTGCTAGTTCTTTCAAAGCATTGCGGTAACGATTGGTAATATTTTTAGCAGCTTCCATTGCGGACTCAAATTCTGGGTCATAGGGGGTTAAATAGATTCCATCAGGGGTTTGTGTGACGTATAGACTATCCCCTTCTCCTACATTCATCTTTTCTAAAATTTCTTTGGGAATACTTGCCCCTAATGAATTGCCGATTTTACGAATTTTTAACTTCATTAGATTAAAGATGTAGTTACGAGTGTAGATACTAGTTTAGCAAAAAGACGCTGCTGATCAAAGTTCGGAATATAGATCATTAAAAGCGATCGCCTTACTGATCAGCCAGTCAAATATTACTCATAAAAATAAACAGATGTAATAATTATTTGTGGGGCTATATTGCTTCTACAGTCAAAAGTGAATTGAGTATGTATGTATGTATGATTTCTAACCAACTAAATACCAAGAACGTTTTAGCAACAATAAGTCAACATCATCAAGCAATCCAGAATTTTGGCGTCTGTTCCTTAGCCTTATTTGGTTCTGTTGCTCGTGGTCATAATACTATCAACAGTGATTTAGATTTTTTAGTTGAGTTTGAAGGGGAAACTACCTTTGATCGCTACATGGATTTAAAATTCTTTCTGGAAGATTTGTTTAATAAACCCGTCGATCTCGTCACTAAGCGTTCTTTAAGAAAAGAAATTAGTCAAAAAATTCTCCAAGAAGCGATCGATGTCACGTGATTTTCAACTTTACCTACAGGATATTCTTACTAGTATCAACAAAATTAAACGCTACACCAAAGTACACCAAAGGAATGAATCAGGAGCAGTTGAGAGCAAATGAACTTACTTTTGATGCTGTAGTTTATAACTTACAAATCATTGGCGAGGCTGTTAAGCACGTTCCTCCAGAAATACGCGATCGCTATCCTCAAATAGAGTGGCGAAAAATAGTAGGATTAAGGGATATTGTTGCTCATGCTTATTTTGCGATCGATGACCAAATTGTTTGGGATATTATTCAAAATAAACTCTCAGCTTTACATCACAATGTTGGACAAATATTATTAGACAGTCTGTAAGCAATAACTTAAACAGAGCGATCGCCCATAACCCAAAACCACGATAACGCGAGCGCCTGTATCTATAAAAATTAGTAAAGCGATCGCCTACATTGAGGATTAAAACTTAAATATACGCCCCAAGAAATATTAATTGGTTTTTCATTTCTTTTAAAGATCTAGATGAAATTAATTTCTGCAAACCTCTTAACTGTATCAAGATTTAAATCGCGCAAAGCAAATACAAAAGACTTTCTGCTAGCATCTTCATCGATATACAGACGAATTTTATTCACTGCAATTAATCAGTTTTGTACTGAACTAATAACTGTTGATATTCTGCTATTTCATCAGCTAGATATTGCTCTATTTGTTCTTGGTTTGCATAATAATGAGCTAGGGCTGCATGAACTTCTGCTAAAGTTAAAAAATCATATTCACGCAAAATTTGTTGCGGGCTTAAACCTTCTTTGGTTAAAGTAGCTATTTGCTCAACTGAAAACCTTTTTCCAGTAATCCTAGGACGACCTTCACAAACATCTGGAGTCGAGACTATTAATGTCCCAATATCTACATTAGTTACCATTCTGGGCTTTTGTATCTATTTTGTGTTTTCTGATTATAACTAAACAAACTGGAGTATAGCTTTTTTTTAAAATTTAGGCGATCGCCTTATTTATCAAATATTCAAATATTCAAATATTACTCACAAATCAAATGTTTGTTTTCAGTTTTGTTTTCCCGACTGGACAACTGCTCAAGTTAAAATTTGGCTCAAATTCGATGATAATTGGTTAGATTTTCGGGTACAGCGATCGCCGAATCAAGTTTAGGGTCAGCAACAGGAATATCGGCTGTAACCTTTAGGGGTAATTCTCCCGCCCAAATTGGTAAGGCATAATCCTCTGTATCATCTGTGGGAGGGCCAGTACGAACTTTGGCTGAACCTTCTTCAATCAGCAGCCCCAGAACAGTTGTGGCTTTTAATTCTTGGGCATTAGGAATACGGGCATCTGCCCAGCGTCCAGGAATCATATGTTCAGTAAAAGCTTTCAAAGCGGTCATTTTTTCGTTGTCACTTTCTACTAACTTAGCTTTACCAAACAAGACTACAGAACGGTAATTCATCGAATGGTGAAACAAAGAGCGAGCAACTACGAGAGCATCTAATAAGGTTACTGTAAAACAGACATCTACACCCTGTTCTAGGGTTTTAATTAAGCGACTGACAGAAGAACCATGAAGGTACAGGCGATCGCTTTCTCTACCGTATGCCATAGGAATTACAAAAGGTTGATTATCGCTCATAAATCCGACATGAGCTATCAGTGCTTCATCTAAAATGCTGTAGATTAGTTCTCGCTCTTGACTACCTCGTTTTGGTAAGCGTCTGAGTTTACTGCGTTGAGTTACTTGCAGATTCGGCGAATCAGACATGAGTTTTTTCGGTTGATTTGTTTTGCTTTTACCAACATAAATAAAATATTGGTATGATTCAAGAGCCACTTTTAACTTTTTATACCAGTCCAATTTATATCTCTGTTTCAAACTCATACTTCTGTACGGGCGAACGGCGACGCGCGACGCGAAGCTAGTCCTTTAGGGAAGCTAATCCTTTAGGGCGTTCGCCCCTACGACTTCTGACTTCATTAAGGCTCATGGACTTAGCAATTCATCTTGACCGTACTTCTAACATCCCCCTGTATCAACAACTGACAAATAAAATCCGTCATGGGGTATTGTCAGGAAGACTTCAACCCAAGCAAAAGTTACCTTCATCTCGGAATTTAGCTAAGTCCCTAGTCATTTCTCGCTCTACGGTGACTCAAAGCTACGAACAGTTAGAAAGCGAAGGCTATTTAACAACCAGTCATGGTTCAGGTACTTATGTCTGCCAACAAATACCTGATGAATGGCTGCAATGCCAAGCAGTAGAGCCGATCAATAGCAAAACAGAGAAGAATTCTTCCCTGTCTCAATTTGGTAACAATTTAATTTCTATTGGCAGTTTAGAAGTCTCAGAACCAGAATATGAAATTAGTTTTCGTTACGGCAATCCAGCGATCGCTTATTTCCCAATGTCACAATGGCGCAAGTTACTGACTCATCATGGTGAAAATTCGCCAGATTTACTCAATTATGCTCCTAATGCTGCGGGATATTTCCCCTTACGAGTAGAAATAGCTAATTATCTAGGAAGTTCTCGTGCGGTTCGCTGTACTCCAGAACAAATAATTATTGTTAATGGTTCTCAGCAAGCATTAGACTTAGTTGCACGTCTGGTATTAGATTCAGGAGATTGGGTAGCAATGGAAGATCCTGGTTATCTGGGGGCGCGTCACTGTTTTATGGGACAATTTGCCAAAATACAGCCCATTCCTGTAAATTCAGCAGGATTAGACGTATCCGCTTTGGGTAATTACCAGCAATTTAAATTGGTTTATGTGACTCCTTCCCATCAATTTCCTACAGGAGTTACCATGTCTTTAGCTCAGAGAATAGCACTCCTTCAGTGGGCGGAAAAGACCAATACTCTAATTATCGAAGATGATTATGACAGTGAATATCGTTATGAATCCCAGCCGATTCCTGCTCTACAAGGAATGGATCGCGGTCAATCAGTAATTTATATCGGGACTTTCTCTAAAATTCTCTTCCCGTCTCTGCGTATTGGCTATCTAGTTGTTCCTCCTAATTGGATTCCCATTGTTAGTAAAGCCAAGTGGTTAGGCGATCGCTTTTGTCCAATTTTAGAACAGTATGCTCTAACAGATTGGATTAGGTTGGGACATTTTGCTAGACATATTCGGCGAATGCGATCGCTGTATAATCTCCGTCGTCAAGTATTAATTAAAGCTTTTGAACAATATTTTGGCGACAGAGTAACTATTCTGGGAGCAAAAGCAGGTATGCATATCATGGTCAGAATCGCCACCCGTCTATCAGATGAGCTGGTAATCCAAAAAGCAGCAGCAGAGGGAATTGGCTTAATTAGTTCTAGGGGATATTATTTGCAACCACAACGTCAAGGGGAGTTTATTTTTGGTTATGCTCAGTTAAGTGAGGAGCTAATCGAGCAAGGTATTTTTAAACTATCGCACATATTAGAAGAATAATACTAATAGCACTGTTAAACACAGGGCAAGCGATCGCCTTTTCTAAGTTATGTTGAATATTCAACAATCACTAAGCAAACAAAAAAGCCCTAAAGGAAAACGATCGCAATATCACCAATTAAATTACAACTAGTTTCTTAATTTCTTTTGACCTTACAATTTTTAACTTAAATTGTATTGAAATTATTGTAGAAATTTTTTATAACAGTGTTATAGGTAAAAACAGTGTTATGAAAACCAATCGAATTACGAATTTCCGTGCAGCACATGAACAGCATCAGCAAAAGTTACGGGAAGGTATTTTGGATGATGCGGGTAATCTTCTGGTACAGGAAGGTCCAAATGCTCTAACAATGCGTCGAATTGCTGACACAGTAGGATGCTCGACGACGGTTCTTTACACTATGTTTAGCAACAAACAGGGTTTAATAGATGAACTTTATCTTAGGGGTTTTGATATATTGCGCCAGTCTTTAGAAGCAGTTTCCAATCCAGGTAACTTAAAAAACTATATTTATGCCGTATGTTTTGCTTATCGAGATTTTGCCCTGACAAACCAGACCTACTACTCAATTATGTTTCTCAAAGTAATACCTGAATATGCTCCTAGTGAAGCCAACTTAAAATTGGGTCAAGACAGTCTCGAACTTTTAGTTCAAGCTATTCAAGATGGCATTTCTGGTAGACGGGTAACTAAAGACGAAGCATGGGAAATTGCTCGTGTAATTTGGGCAACAGTTCACGGTCACGTCGGGCTAGAACTTATGGATTACTTCAATTATTCAGGGTTATCATCACAACAAATCTTAGAGCGAGCTTTGCAAGCATTGCTAAACGAATGGTTACCAACTTTGAATAAAGGTCAATGTCAATGATTCAATTTTTTCAAAGTTCTTGGTTATTAGTCTTTCTATCTGCTTTTTGCAACAGCATTGGCACGACTCTTCTCAAACAATCACGTTTAGCGACCAATAATTCTAACTTTTTTGAAAGCCTTGCTTCTTTTTGGTTTATCAGCGCGCTGGTTGTTTACAGCACAGGAATGCTTTTGGGTACTAAAGCATTGGAGAACATTCCCGTTGCTGTTTTAACACCAGTGTCTCAGGGACTTTCATTTCTTTTGATCGCATTTTTATCTTACTGGCTATTCAAAGAGCGTTTGACACTCAATCAAATTATGGCAACAAGTTTTATTTTTACAGGAATTATTTTGATGACTCGTTGATCTTTATATTTAGAGATGATTTAGGAAATTAAAAATTATGACTCACTTCGGCATTCTTTCTTTGGCTGCGACTGGTCATTTAAACACCATGTTTCCTCTTGGTTGCGAACTCAAACGGCGAGGATATCAGGTTACTTTTTTGAGTAATTCAGAAGCTCAAATCCCAGTACAGAGAGCAGGTTTTAACTTCTGTCAGGTTTACTCTCCAATTAATGAAAACCAAATTATTCAAAGACAAAGCACATTGGCAATTTTAGAGCCAATTGATAGGTTAAAAGACATACGGCACACTCTACAAAAATTTGCCACAATAGCAGAAACTCGACTTCAAAAAGCTCCAAAAATTATTCAAGAACAAGGAATTAATGCGCTGTTAATAGATGCTTCTGTCTTTGAAGGAGGAACAATCGCTGACTATCTCAACCTTCCCTATGTAACTGTGTTCTGTATGTTACCTTTCTACCAAGATTTAACTATTCCACCTATTACGACGACATGGCAATACAATCCTGCCTTATGGACAAAACTTCGCAATCGTACAGCTTATGGCTTAATCAACTATCTAGCTAGACCAGTTTGGCAAATTATTTATCAGTATCGCTATCTTTGGAATTTACCAGCCTATTCACACACCAATGATATCTTTTCTAAAACGGATTGCTTTTACTAGAAAACCAGTTTTAAATCGTCAGACAAAATAGATTTTAGCGATCGCCACTTAGAAAAGCGATCGCTTGCTTGATTAAATATTTTTAATTAACATTTCAGCGGATTTGCGAAGAAGCTGCATCAGAAAGAGCAGGTAGTTCGGCATACTGTCCTTGGATGGAACGAACAATACAGAAGAAACAAGCTACCACGCTACCCATAAATATTGTATTGCTCAGAGTTTCGCTAATCAGACTTTGCGCGCCAAAAGCAGGAATCAAGATTCCCATAATCAAGCTAAACAAAATCTGTAAGATATTGATTAAAATAGCCTGCATCGCGTTAAAACGCAGAAAATAGCTAATGTTATCGTTTCTCACTACTGCAAACCATAAGCCAAAGAAAATAATTAAACTAGCAAAGGGGAGGCTGTTGGTAACGCCGTAAATAGCCACTAAAGGGGAGAAGAACTGATACAGCCAGGGAAACTGAGTCAGTAAAATAATGCCAAAGGGAAGTGAATAAACTAAGGGGAATAAATAAATTAAAGCCCCAAAGCTGCGGTCTTTAACATTTGTTTCAGGAGTATTCATAAATTATGCTTTTAGATTAATGCAATTAATATTCTTATCTTAAAGCGATATCAAATTTATAATTTGTTAATTGACATGATAAAAAAACGCCGACTACGAAACTATGAAGCTACAGAAAGCTTAAATGTCTGGCCATCTTTTACCGACTTGATGGCTAATGCTTTTATGATTATTAGCCTGTTTCTTTTATTAGCTTTATTTAAATCACTATTTCTTAAGTATGCGGCTGAGGAAACTGAACAAAACTTGAGCGATACCGAAAGACAGGTGCGTTTACTGCAACGAGAAATAGCTACCTTAGAAAACGAGTTAGGAGAAAGTACTGCTAGTGTACGCCAACTAAAACAAACTTCTTCAGATTTAAAAAGACTATTGCTTAATAGCAATGAACAAAGTCGTGGTCGTATAGACACTTTGCAGTCAGAAATAAAACGTTTAAAATCTGCACCTCCTGTGGTAGTAATTCAAGATTCAGGTGGATATCAGTTCGATTCTGGTAGCGCCAATCTACCTCAAGAATTAAAAAATTACATTACCATCGATTTAGTCGATCGCATCGAACGGATTAGTCAAGAGCGCAACCTGTACGTAGTTGAAATTATTGGACATACTGATGGTCAAATCAACTTTGGTAACGGAAATTTAGACCAGCAGTTAGAAGAAGTGGCACAGGGACAATCTGTAGATAGCCTTAAACCTGGTTCAAATGCTGACTTGGGATTAATGCGTGCGTTAGAGGTGGTCAAGCAATTGCAGACAGTGCAACAGCAAACAGGCAGATTAACAGGAGTACAATTCCGTCCCTATTCCGCAGCACAGCTACAGCTTCCGTCTGGAGAATTTGCCACGTCTAGTCGCGAGCCTGATGCTAACCGCCGAAGAATTGAAATCCGCTTCTCTCCATTAGGAAAGGCTGAAACCATTCGATAATGGGCGTTACTGATTTGGGCGTTGGTAATTTATTAAAGAAAAATACTTTTCGTCAAAGGATCTCAAAGCATGAAGGCAGAAGAACATCAGGGAAAGGGGAAAAAAGCCTTTGCTGGTGGCGGCGAGATAGGTGCAGTGTTGAGAGCGCATGATTGGCCAGCAACGCCACTAGGAGCTGTCGAAACGTGGTCAGACAGCCTAAAAACGGCTGTGCAGATTTTGTTAAACGAACTTGAGCGAGCCAAACCGCCCGCAAAAACACAGCTAGAATCTGATCTGCTGGCGTTTCGAGTCAAGCTCACCGATGCACTGCGCCAGCTGAGCGATGCCGCTGAGATTCAAGCGATCGCTGCTCAAATTCTGGGAAATTCTCTAAAGGCAAGCCGCGTTATTTATCTCGAAGTATTACCTGGCGGCAAAGAAGTCAGTATTGATAAAAACTATACGAAAGGCGTTGCTGAATTGAGCGGGCGATACCGTCTGGAAGACTTTGGGCGTAATCTAATAGATGACCATCAATCGGGGCGAATAGTGATCGCTGGGGATGTGGCAAACAGCCCTCAATACACGGCCAGCGAGAAAGATAGATATAGAGCAATTAACATTGCCGCGCATATTGATGTACCGCTGATTAAAAACAATCAGTTCGTCGCTTTGCTAGCGGTACATCAGGCAACTCCGCGCCAGTGGACGGAAGACGAGGTAAAACGAGTCGAGCAAACCGCAGAGCAAACTTGGGCAGCCGTTGAGCGCGCCCATGCTGAATCAGCCTTAAGCCGGAGTCGCGTTGAACTAGAACAGCAGCTACGAAGGTTCGAGGCGATCGCCTCGGCCATTCCCGATTTTATTTACACCTTCGATTTGTCAGGAAGGTTTACCTATATCAATCAACCGTTGCTCAACCTGTTGGAGAAAACTTCAGCTGAAGTGCTGGGCAAAAACTTTTTTGCTCTAGACTATCCAGCCGATATAGCAACCCGCCTACAACGGCAGATTCAACAAGTTATCGAGACGCGCCAGTCCCTCAAAGACGAAGCGACCTTTCCCACCGTAATTGGCACACGCGCCTATGAATACATTTTCGTGCCGCTGTTCAATGCCGAGGGCGCAGTCGAAGCCGTGGCGGGGGTAACGCGAGACATCAGCGATCGCCAACGGACGGAGTTAAATCGAGAGTTTCTGGCTACCGTCAGCCAAAGCTTGGTTGAGGCAACCTGTGTAGATGAGATAGTGCAAACAGTCGGCGCAGGCTTAAGCCGCTATCTCGATATTGCCAGCTGTGTGTTCGTCGAAATTAATGAGCAGGCAGACGAAGCGGTGGTCAACTATGATTGGCACCAGGGCGATCAAGCGAGCTTAATTGGGGTTTATTCTCTACCAGAGCTGATTACTGACGAATTTATGCAAGCGGCTCAGACTGGACAGCCGATGGTGATTCGAGATTACGCTACTGACCCCCGTGTGAGCAACCCATCACGCTTTGCCGCTTTAGGCGTCGGCGCCGAGATCAATATTCCGTTCATCGAAGACGGCGAATGGAAGTTTTCGCTGGTAGTATTTCAGCCACAGCCTTATGATTGGCGCGACAGCGAGATCGAGCTAATGCAGAAACTGGCAGCTCGTGTGTGGAGAACGCTCGAACGCGTCCGTGTTGATGGCTACTTTGAATATATTCTCAGCCCAGTGTTTGCTGCTGATGGAACCGTTGAATCGGTTGCTGGTTCATCTCGCAACATTAGCGATCGCCAACAAACCGAAGCAGCTCTACGGGAAAGTGAGACGCGACTGCGGTTTATGTTAGATGCGTCCCAAATTGGTGATTGGGATCTCGACCTCACAACAGAAACCCACACCGCCCATCGCTCACTCAGGCACGATCAAATCTTTGGCTATGAGTCGCTGCTGCCAGAATGGAGCTACGACATCTTTTTGAGTCACGTGCATCCTGACGATCGGGCCGCTGTCAATGAGCAGTTTCAGCAGACGCTCTCAGCCAGAACCAACTGGAACTTTGAATGTCGGATCATCCACCCCGATCAGAGTCTGCATTGGATTTGGGTACGCAGCAGTGTTTACTGTGACACCAACGGCACGCCAAATCGGCTGCTGGGAATGGTTATTGATATTACCGATCGGGTTCAAATCGAGGCAGCTTTGCATGATAGTGAAGACCGCTTCCGCATGGCAATTGAAGCTGCCCAATTAGGCACCTGGGACTGGAATCTCCTCACCAATCAATTGATTTGGGATGAGGGTTGTAAAACCATGTTTGGCTTACCTCCAGAAGCCGAAAGCAGTATTAAGGTCTTTTTTGCAGCGCTGCACCCCGATGATCGCGAACGACTAGAACAGTTGCTGCAATGGACTTTAAATCCAGCCAGCAGCGGCAAGTATGACGTAGAATATCGCACAATTGGGATTCAGGATGGAGTGGAACGGTGGATTGCGGCAAAAGGACAGGTCTACTTTGATGCTGCTGGTACGCCACAACGCTTTGTCGGCACGGTACTCAATATTACTGAGCAAAAACGCATTGAAGCCGAACGAGAACAACTTCTTGCCCGTGAACAAGCTGCTAGAGAAGCAGCCGATCGCGCTAACCGGGTTAAAGATGAGTTTTTAGCCGTGCTGTCCCACGAGTTAAGAACTCCCCTCAACCCAATCCTGGGCTGGGTACGCTTACTGCAAAACAGCAAGCTAGATGCAGATCAGCGAGCTGAAGCCTTAAAAACAATCGAGCATAATGCTAGACTGCAAGCGCAACTGATTGAGGATTTGCTTGACATCTCCAGCATCATGCAGGGTAAGTTGTCTTTAACAGAGGCTTGCGTCGATTTGACGTTAGTAATTTCTGCTGCCGTTGAAACGGTACGGTTGGCAGCACAAGCAAAGCAGATTCGGATCACCCTTGATCTCGACTCAGCGATCGCTCCGATGTCTGGCGATGCAGCTCGCTTGCAGCAAGTAGTGTGGAATTTGCTGACCAATGCGATTAAGTTTACACCCCACGGCGGACAAGTCACCGTAGAACTGGGGCAACTCGACAGGCTAGCTCAAATTCGGGTAATCGATACTGGTAAGGGCATCAATCCACAGTTTTTGCCCCATGTATTTGAGTATTTTCGGCAAGAAGATGGCTCAACAACCCGCCAATTTGGCGGGTTGGGATTAGGGTTAGCGATCGTGCGACAAATTGTTGAAATGCACGGGGGCAAGATCACAGCCGAAAGTCAGGGTGAGAATCAAGGCGCAACCTTTATCATCCAATTGCCGATCATGCAGCAGAGAACATCGGGCATATCCCAGCCAATTGATCAACAGACAGAAGCAGCAGTGCCTTTAAACGGCGTTCACATTTTACTAGTGGATGATGAGCCAGATAACCGCGAGTTTCAGGCATTTCTCTTGGAACACAATGGGGCAAAGGTGACGGCTGTCGCTTCTGGCTCAGAAGCTTTGCAAGCTTTAGATCGCTTCACTCCTGACGTGCTATTGAGTGACATAGGCATGACCTCGATGGACGGCTATATGTTGATGGAGCAGATTCGCTCTCGCCCAGCAAATCAAGGCGGAACTATTCGGGCGATCGCACTAACCGCTTATGCCGCAGAAATTGATCGACAAAAAGCACTTCAGGTGGGATTTCAAACTCACATTACCAAACCTGTAGAGCCAGAAAAGTTAGTCAGGGCAATTACCAACTTGCTAGAGCGCACTCGCTAATCTATTTATTTTATTTATTCAGTACGGACTTTTGATATTTAAACTACTAAAGGTTGGCTGGCTGTTTAAGGATTTTGACCCGATCTATCTAGCTTGTAGTTGCTGGTCACTTCCGCTTCCAAATTTTCTTCAGCCAGCAGACGATCATGATCGCCATCGTTTGTCTGGCGATTATTTCCCGAACTGCCTGAACCTTTATCTCCTTTAGCATAAGACTCCAAACTTTTAATGACAATATAAAGAGAAGGTACTAAAAATAGAGTCAAAACCGTAGCAAACAACATTCCGCCAAATACAGCTGTTCCCAATGACCAACGGCTAGATGCCCCAGCACCAGTGGCTACGACGAGAGGATAGAAGCCAACTAAACTAGAAATAGCAGTCATTAAAATCGGACGAAAACGCTCTTGCCCTGCCTTAATTGCCGCTTTTACTGTGTTGAGACCTTGTTCTTTTAGTTGGTTAGCATATTCAACAATCAGAATCGCGTTTTTACTCGCTAATCCAATCAACATGACCAAACCAACCTGAACGTAGACATCATTATTGATGATCGGCCAAATACCGCCAGCTTGAACAAGATTTGCCCGTACCCAAATAGCAGCGATCGCTCCTAACACCGCCAAAGGTACAGTCAGAATAATTATCAATGGATCGACATAGCTTTCGTATTGGGCAGCCAAGACTAAGAATGCCATTAATAAGCCCAGACCAAAGATCAATATTGACTGTCCCCCAGACGATTTTTCTTCCAGGGCTGTTCCTGTCCATTCATAACCCAAACTAGCAGGTAAAACTTCTGCTGCTACCTCTTCCATGGCTTGAATTGCCTGTCCTGTACTAAAGCCAGGGCCAGGAGAGCCTTGAATATTAATTGAGCGGAAAAGATTGTAGTGGGTGATGGTTTGAGGACCGGTAAATTCTTGAAGCTCGACGAGAGTACCTAATGATACTAGCTGTCCATTGGCAGAACTTACATAGAGTTGATTGATATCCTGAGGATTGGCACGAAAATCAGTGTCTGCTTGTACATAAACGCGATATTGTCTTTGTTCAAGGACAAAATCATTGACATATCTTGAACCCAAATAAGATTGTAGAGTATCAAAAATATCGTCGACGTTAATTCCCAAGGCTTTAGCGCGATCGCGATTTACGGATACTTCAATTTGGGGAGTATTAGCAGCAAATTGAGTAAAGACGTTGGCAAGTTCTGGTCTTTTACTAGCAGCCGCAATCACATTATTAGCATTCTCCACCAGTGCTGAGATCGGTAAGCCAACACGATCCTGTAGTTGGAATTCAAAACCACCAAAGGTACTTAAACCCCTAACAGGAGGAGCATTAACCGCTAAAGCTGTTGCCCCGGTGATACTTTGGAAAGAAGCGTTAAGTCCACCCAAAATAGAATAAATTGACTGTTCTTGGTTGAGTCTATCCTCCCAGGGTTGGAGTTTACTAAAGACAAACCCGCGATTACTACCGTTACCGTCAAAACCAAAACCACTCAGGGCAAAATAACTTTCGATATCTTCTACCTCACTCATTTTGCTCCCTATTTGTTCCATTATGTCCTGGGTATAGTTTAGGGATACACCATCGGGTGCTTGGACAATGGTAAAGAAATAACCTTGGTCTTCTTCGGGAATAAAACCTGTAGGAATTAAGTTATATAAAAAGTAAGTAAACAGAATTAGAGCAATAAAACCCGCCAAAACAAACGGACGAACATATTTTTTGGTCAAAAAAGTAATTGCTTGGGTATATTTATGCGTAATCCAGCCAAATACTTGATTGAATTTGTTAAAAAACTTGCCCAAGATATTTCGCTCTCTGTTTGGGTTGACAGGACGTAATAAAAGACCTGCCATAGCAGGAGAAAAAGATAGGGCGTTAAAAGTAGATAGAGCGATCGCAAAGACAATTGTTAAGGAAAATTGTTTAAAAATCACCCCCGTTGACCCGGGAAAGAAAGATACAGGGATAAACACCGCAGCCAAAACTAAAGATGTGGCAATTACTGCTCCACTTAACTCGTTCATCGTGTCTATAGCAGCTAGACGAGGCTTCATGCCCCGTTCAACTTTAGTAGCGATCGCTTCTACCACCACAATGGCATCATCTACCACTACCCCTGTAGACAACACCATCGCAAACAAAGTCAGGGTATTAATCTGAAATCCAAAAATATTGAGAAAAGCAAACGACCCAACCAAAGATACAGGAATAGCGATCGCTGGAATGAGAGTAGTGCGCCAGTCTTGCAGAAAGATAAACAGAATTAAAACTACTAGCAAAATTGCCTGAATTAGAGTTTTTACCACTTCTTCTAAAGACACCTGCACAAATTCAGTCGCATCTAAAGCAATTTGGTAAGTCATCCCCGGAGGAAATGCCTGAGATAATTCGGCGATCGCTTCTTTGACTGCCGTACCAACTTCTAAAGCATTACTGCCTGGCAACTGAAATATCCCCATCCCCACAGCAGGATCACCTTTAAACTTGGCTGAAGTATCATAATTTTCTGCTCCTAATTCAGCACGACCAACATCTTTTAGCTTAATTAAATTACCACTTTCTCCTGTTCCAACTACCAGATTTTCAAATTCTTCAACGCTAGCTAATCTACTAGCAGCACGAAGAGTAAACTCAAACCTTTGATCCTCAGCAGCAGGCTGTTGACCAATTTTACCTGCACCTACCTGAATATTTTGTTCTTCTAGGGCATCGACTATATTATCTGCACCAAGATTACGGGCTGACAAAGCATCAGGATCGAGCCAGAGACGCATGGCATATTTTCTTTCCCCAAAAATAACTGCCTGTCCTACCCCTTCAATTCTTTTAACTCGATCAAGTACATAAAGATCGAGATAGTTACTCAGAAACAGATCGTCATATTCTCCATTTTCAGCAAAAAAAGCTATCCCTAATAACAAGTCTGGGGAAGATTTCTGCACGGTTACGCCCGTTTGTTGAACAGCACTGGGTAGTTGAGGATCGGCTAAAGCAACTCGATTCTGTACATTGACTTGGGCGATGTCGCGATCTATATCTGGAGGGAAAGAAACTACAATGTTGCTAACGCCATCATTACTGGTATTGGAGGAGATATAGCTCATATTCTCCACCCCATTAACTTCTCGTTCAATAACGCTAGTAACGTTCGTTTCGGCAGTTTCCGCATCTGCACCAATATAACTAGAAGTTACTTCTACCTGGATCGGCGCAATTTGTGGTAACTGAGAGATAGGCAACGCTGGAATGCTGATCGCCCCAACTAGCAACATAATGATTGCGATTACCGTCGTTAAGACAGGTCTTTTAATAAAGGTATCGGCGATACTCAGAATCATAATTGGTTCGGGGATTAAAGTTTAGGGATTACTGATTTGCCTAACAATACTTTTAAATGTTGACTATTAATTGATTACTGAATTTCCTGACTAGTCATGGTTTGTGATCCAGGATTGATGGGCGTACCATCGACCAGATTGAGAATGCCGGAAGTGATTAAGCGATCGCCAAATTTTAAACCAGAAACAACTTGATAAGATTGACCTTGAATTGCCCCTAATTCCACAGGTTTTTGTTTGGCAACTAAAGCAGTTTTACCGTCTGGTTGTTTAGTTTCTTCGGCTACAAAGACAAAGCTTTTACCAGCAATACGAGATACGGCCTCGGTAGGGATCAAAACCCCTGGTTGTTCTGACCAGATAATTCTAGCTCTAGCGAAGCTATCGTCTCTTAGTCTGCCGTTATTGTTAATCGCTGCTTTGACTAAAATTGCTTGGCTATTGCGATCTGCTCTAGGAGAAATAAAGCTAATGCCACCCTTAGAGAGTGCTTTTCCCTGAGTATCAATAATTTCAACGGGTAGACCTATTTTTAAACCAGAAGCCTGTTCTAACGGTACGCCGATATTAAGCTCCAAGGCATCATCTTTGATAATACTAGTTACTTCGTCCCCAGCTTCGAGATAATCACCAATTTTGGGCTGAATATTGCCCACCACTCCATCTATCGGAGCAGTTAGACGATTAAAATCTAGGTTATCGCTGGCAATACCTACTCTGGCTTCCGATTGTTTTAAAGCTGCCTGTTCTCCAGCGATCGCCGATCTTGCCGAATTAACTCTAGCTTGACTAGCACTAAGAGCTTTTTGGCTAGAATTTAAGGCTGCTTTGAGGGCATCTGTTTGGGCTTGGGCTGCGTTTAAATCTCTGGTGCTGTTGTCTAAATTTTGCTGTGATTGCGCTCCCTGCTTCACCAAAAATTTGACTCTTTCTAGATTAGTTTTGGCTAGTTGTAATTCTGCCTCTTGCTCTCTTAGATCTGCTTGACTTTGCTGTACTGCTGCTTGGGCGCTGGCTACTTCTGCCTCTACTGCGCTCAATTCTGCTTCGGCGTTGCTGACATTAGCTCGTTGAATATTAACTTGAGACTGGGCTGCATCTACTTCTCCCTGTTCTCTGTCTAGCTGAAGTTCTAAAATTAAGTCGCCTTTTTTTACTGTATCTCCCTCTTGTACTGCAATTTCCAGAATTCTGCCGTCAACCCTAGGAGCAAGAGCCACTCTTTGTTTAGCTTCTAGGCTACCGTTATACTCAGAACTAGATTGGACAGTGGTTCTATTTAAATCTATAACTTCTACAGGAACTGCTGGAGGTGGAGCTTGGGCTTCTGGCTGTTTACCGCAACTAGTCAAGACCAGAAATACTAAGGATGCACCTAGAGCTTTGCTAGCGATCGCGCTACTTTGCAACATAGCAATATAAATAAATATTCAGACCTTAATAATAGCTTTAATATGACTTATGTAGACTTTTTTTTACAAGTAGATACTGTTTAGTAACATAGTCACCTTATGGTTTCCAAAAATGCTCCTGAACCTCTACTTAACCAGAACTGCCCAGTACGCCAGGTCATCAATATTGTAGGTGATAAATGGACATTACCAGTCCTGTATGTTTTGAAGCAAGGTACTAAGCGATATAGTGAACTACAGCGTGAAATACCTGGGATATCCAAAAAAATGCTGACCCAAACGTTGAGAAGGCTAGAGTCGGATAAAATTATAAAGCGTAAAGTTTATCCCGTCGTCCCTCCCAAGACAGAGTACAATCTAACTGCTTTTGGTACTAAGTTAATTGAACCCCTGAAAGTTCTGGCAGATTGGGCATGGGAGCATCAAGCAGAATTACAGCAAATATGCGATCGCCGTAATCAAAAATCAAAAATCCCCAATAAATAGCAGAATTGAGGTTAGGCTACGCTAAGTTTTTCCTCCCAACTGTAATCTATGAAAATTGCTGGCTTAAAACTACTAGATCGAAATAGTATCGGTTTGTCCGTGATGAATCTCTACATCATTAAGGAACTAATCCTGCCATTTTTGTTTGGCATGGGCATATTTACTTCTTTAGGCTTATCAATCGGGGCAGTATTTGAACTGATCCGTAAGGTGACAGATTCAGGACTATTCTGGGGCGTTGCTGCCAAAGTTCTGCTTTTAAGAATGCCAGAATTTATTGTCTTTGCCTTTCCAATGTCAATTTTGTTGGCGACACTAATGACCTATAGTCGCCTTTCTAGCGATAGTGAGCTAATTGCCCTACGAAGTATCGGGGTTAATATCTATCGTCTAATTATGCCAGCGATCGCCTTTAGCTTATGTATCGTAGCAATTACTTTTTGGTTTAATAACTTGGTTGCTCCCGCAGCCAGCTACCAGGCTTCAGAAACCTTAAAAGAAGCATTAGGTCAAACCAGACCCGATTTTGAAACCCAGAATATTTTATTTCCTGAGTATAACAATATCAAAACCGAAGATGGTGATACCAAAGAGGTATTAACCCGCTTATTTTATGCCGAGGAGTTTGATGGTGAGCAAATGAAAAACCTAACGGTATTCGACCGTTCTGGTAAATCTGTTAGCCAGATTGTCGTTGCCAGATCAGCTCACTGGAATGTTTTAGAGAACATTTGGGATTTTTACGACGGAACTATTTATTTAGTGGGTGTAAATGGAAGCTATAACAACGTAGTTCGCTTCCAGCATCAACAGTTAGCACTACCGCAAACCGCTTTGGATCTGACCAAAAAAAGTAAAAAAACTAATGAAATGAACATTTTTGAAGCGCGGGAATATCTGGAAGTAATTAAGCATAGTGCGGACGAACAAAAGATTCGTAAATGGGAGGTGCGGATTCAAGAGAAAATTGCCCTCCCGTTTGCTTGTTTGGTGTTTGCTCTAATTGGTGCGGTTTTGGGTGTTCAACCCCAAGACTCTGGCAAAGCGACTAGTTTTGGGATTTGCATTGGACTTATTTTTGGCTATTATCTTTTATCTTTTATTTCTCAATCTTTAGGCATTTCTGGAGTTGTTCCTCCTTGGCTTGCTGCCTGGTTGCCAAATTTGATCGGTTTGGGTGCAGCGGGCGGGTTGTTAGCTAAGGCGACGGATTAATGGCTTGGTGTAAAGAAAATTAATTGGCGATTACTTTTCACACAAACTCTTCAAGTTTTGAGCTAGTAATTGTTTTGATTATGCTTGACAAACTTCAAGTATTATAAATTCAAATTGGAAGCTTTCATTGATTTTTAGACTTTAACTTCATTTGCTGATTGTACTGATCAATTTTGTAGTTGATCGCCTAATCTTTATCTAACCTCTAAGGTATTCTTGTATAAACTCTCAAGGTGCTTAAATTCTTCTCTAGTAGAAAATTTGGGTAAAATTTCTTTACTAAATGCTTCTGCTGCTTTCGAGCAATAGCGATTTGGATTAACAATTACTGCTAATGTCCTTCCCACATCAACCTCTTTGATTTTGGCTCGATGCAATATTCCCATTTCCAACTCTTTTTCGATCGCCGTAGTTGAGACAAAAGCGGCTCCCAAACCAGACTGCACTGCGTTTTTAATCGCCTCAATAGAATTTAACTCCATTTCAATCTTTAATCGCTTGGGATCAATTTCATAATGGCTGAGAACTTTATCAATTACCTTACGAATTGTCGATTGAGAGTCTAAGGTAATAAACTTTAGCTTATACAAATCTTCTTTTTGAATGGCATTTTCTTGCGCTAACGAATGATTAGGAGGCAAGATTAAGGCTAGCTCATCATCAGCATAGGGGATAATGTTGAGTACATCCTGTAATTCTGTCGGAACTTCTCCCCCAATAATGGCTAAATCTACCTGTCCATTGGCTACCGCCCAAGAAGTACGACGTGTTGAGTGTACCTGAAGCTGTACCGATACATCAGAATATTTTTCGCGGAATAAACCGATCATCCGGGGAATTAGATACGTTCCCGTAGTTTGAGATGCGCCGACGATTAGAGTACCACCCTGAAGATTTTGCAAATCCTCGATCGCCCGACAGGTTTCTTGACATAATGAGATTACTCTCTCACCATAGCTTAATAATAAATGCCCTGCTTCAGTTAACTGCGCTCTACGTCCGCCACGGTCAAACAAGGGTACATTTAACTGCTTTTCCAGATTTTGTACTTGAAGGCTGACGGCGGGTTGAGACACATAAAGACTGTCCGCAGCTCGTTTAAAGCTTCCTTCTGTGGAAATTGCCTTAAGTATACGAAGTTGATCCAGTGTAAAAGGAATATCAGACATAAAATTCCAGTAACGGGTTTATAAAAAAAAGTTAGTTATCAGAGTGTTATTTAAACGTATTATTAATAGTGCTTAATCTTTAATAATTTTCGTGTTCTTTATTTGCACAGTATCACGATTAGGGTCCGCAATTAACTTCTAATTATTGCTATTATCAAAAGTGATTAATAATACCTATATTTAAGAGCTCGATGACAGAAGTTAGCTGGTTAACCAATAGCCACTGGATCATGGTGAGTTTATTGTTGGGATTTGCCATTGCTCATAGTGGTTTGGCTGCATTACGCTTGTGGGCAGAAACTAAGATCGGAGCAAGATTATATCGAGTAATCTTTGCTTTAATAAGCATTCCTTTTGCCACTATTTTGATTATCTACTTTTTCAATCATCGTTATGATGGGCTGCAATTATGGCAAGTGCAAGGAGTGCCAGGCGTTAAAACTACTGTCTGGGTGTTATCTGCTATTTCCTTTATATTTCTTTACCCAGCAACTTTTAACCTACTAGAAATTGCGGCGGTGCAAAAACCTCAGGTATATCTATTTGAAACAGGGATCATTCGCATTACTCGTCATCCACAAATGGTAGGACAGGTAATTTGGTGTATTGCGCACACTCTCTGGCTGGGAACAACCTTTACTTTAGTTACATCACTCGGGTTAATTGCCCATCATTTATTTGCCGTCTGGCATGGCGATCGCCGTTTGAGTCAAAGATATGGCGAAGCTTTTGAGAAAGTTAAGGCTCGCACCTCAATCATTCCCTTTTTAGCTATTATTGATGGTCGTCAAACAATTAAGTGGCAGGAATATTTACGCCCTGCTTATTTTGGGGTGGCTGCTTTTGTCATGCTGTTTTGGTGGGGGCATCCTTGGCTGATGCAGGCGACTTCCAGAGTCTACTGGTGAACTTTTGGCGATATTGTTCAATACAGTCTTTTCAGATGATCCCGATTAGCTGTAGCATAAGCTCAAAGTATCTAAAGTAGTTTAAAAGGCGTTTATATTTATATGATCTCCGCAGTCAACGAAGCCAATTTTCAAATCGAGGTATTAGAAGCATCCTGCCCAGTATTGGTGCATTTTTGGAGTCCCTGGTGTGGTTTATGCCGATTAATTAACCCCATGTTGGAAACACTTCAGTCAGACAACAATGAGTCAATTAAATTGGTCTCAATTAATGCTGACGACAATTTTAAACTAACTAACTATTATCGCCTCAGAAATTTACCGACAATTATGCTATTCCATAATGGCAAACTGATTGAGAAGCTAGATAACTTTGACAGTCGCGATCGCCTGCGACTCGGTTTAGAAAGACTGATCAATAACACTCCCATTCTTTTAATTAACTAATCATTAAACTAATCAATTAAATAATTCAAATACCTGACGACAAAACAGTTTTAATTGCTGTTGGGCATCCTGCGCTGGTTGGCATTGACCAACACACTGCCAACTATCTATGGTAGAAAATTTCCAAGCCTGACCTATATGACTAAATCCACAGGTTTCTACGCCGATAAATTTGTCCTCTGCTTCAGCGGGGTCTTGATAAAAGCGAATCTGCACTAAAATACTGTTACTTTGGTAGCGTCTGCTCCAGCCAGGAAAATGAAATCCGATATCAATTGAGTCGGGATCGACTAGTTCACGGGTATCAGGGTCATTTTTCCAAGGTTTGAGGTCAGCTTTCGCATCAGGAAATTGTATTTTAAATAAAGTAACGACAGAGGCAATTTTAGTGGCTAGATCTAAACCTTTGGCTCTTTCTGATGCGTTCATGTGTCTTCTCTGTCTCCTCTGGCTAATCTTTATTTAAACACTTTAAACATTTAGTACGAGAATAAATCAGCTTTGCTGTATAGATTGATCGAATCCGTTCGCTCAGGTAAATATCTGACCAGACGTTGTCAGGATAATTGGAAGTAAAAATCCAGCTAAGTTCAAGGTGCTGATTTCTCTAATACCAGAGAAGATTGTGATCTAAACCTGGAATAAAATAATTCTAATCATTAAACAGTGCTTTCACTACGCAACTATGGAAATTAGAATTTTAAAACTAAATCAAGCTGCGATTATTCCTCGCTACGCTCATGCCGGAGATGCAGGACTAGACTTGTTTGCTATTGAAGCAAAAGAGATTTTGCCAGGAGAGACTCAGTTAATTAATACTGGTATTGCGATCGCTCTCCCGATTGGTATAGAAGCACAAATACGTCCCCGTAGTGGACTCGCCTTGAAATATTCCGTTACTGTCTTAAATTCTCCTGGCACAGTTGATGCTGGATACAGAGGTGAAATTGGGATTATTTTAATTAATCATGGGAAAAAATTATTTCAAGTTGTTCCAGGAATGAAAATTGCCCAAATGGTAGTCGCTTCAATTATTCAGACCAACATAACAGTAGTAGACGAATTAGATAGCACCGCAAGAAATCACCAGGGGTTTGGATCTACGGGATTAATAGAGTAGTAGTTATACTATCGCTTTAATTTTAACTATTGTTAATCTGTTTGTTTTTGATTTAAACTCAGGTCTATTTCAGATAAAAGCAATTTAAAAAGTACTAAAGTGCTTTTTAATTATTATTTATCCTGACTTTTATAAGTTGTAAATTTATTTATTTGATTCAGTTTTATAATATATTAATAAATATTAAAAAAATATTAAATTATGCGGTGTAACTCTAGCCACGGATTTATAACTGAAGGAAGATGCAGTGTAAGAAACATTGAAATAAGATATTTAACAGGCCGATAAATCGTATAAATCGTAGTCTTTGATAGGTAAGAAAACCACAATCATGTTACCCAAAAGTAGAGGAAAGATTGCTTTAATCTCTGTTCATGGAGACCCTGCTATCGATATAGGTAAAGAAGAAGCAGGTGGGCAGAATGTCTATGTTAGACAGGTAGGAGAGGCTTTGGCTCGTCAGGGTTGGCAAGTAGATATGTTTACCCGTCGCAGTGACGCTAATCAGGAAAAAATCATTGAACATAGTCCTAATTGTCGAACAATTCGCTTAACGGCAGGACCTCAAAAGTTTGTTGCCCGACAGAAAATTTTTAATTATTTGCCAGAGTTTGTCAAAGCTTTTTTTGACTATCAGCATCAACAGAAAACTATCTATCCTTTAATCCATACAAATTACTGGCTTTCTGGATGGGTGGGAATGGAAATAAAGAAACGGCAAACCGTTCAGCATTTGCATACATATCATTCATTAGGAGCAGTTAAGTATCGTTCAGTTAATACTATTCCTTTGATCGCTAAAACACGTTTACGGGTAGAGAAAAAATGTTTAGAAACCGCCGATACGGTCATTGCGACTTCTCCTCAAGAAGCAGAACATATGCGATCGCTAGTATCCAAGGAAGGTAAGATTATAATCATTCCTTGCGGTACAAATATCGACTGTTTTGGTAGCGTTAATCGCGATATGGGAAGAGCCAAAATCGGCGTAAGTCCCGAAACAAGGCTAGTAATGTATGCAGGACGTTTTGATGAGCGCAAAGGAATTGAAACTCTCGTTAGAGCGATCGCCAAAGATGAGGTTAAACGCCACAACAACCTTAAACTAATGATTGTAGGAGGCAGTACGCCTGGAGAAAGAGACGGTATTGAAAAAAATCGTATTGCTGAAATTGTCAAAGAAGTAGGTATTGAAGACCTAACCGAATTTGCTGGTCGAGTTCAACACGAAGAATTAGCCTACTACTACGCGGCGGCTGATGTCTGCGTTATTCCCAGTCATTATGAACCTTTTGGCTTAGTAGCAATCGAAGCTATGGCTTCACGTACTCCCGTAATCGCTTCTAACGTCGGAGGTTTAAAATTCTCCGTAGCAGATGGTGAAACAGGTTTGCTAGTGCCTCCTCAAGATGAGGTAGCTTTTGCCGAGGCAATCGACTCCATTTTGTCTGATGAACAGTGGCGCCAAAAGCTGGGTACAAATGCGAGAAAGAGAGTCGAGGCTGAGTTTAGTTGGGACGGTGTTGCTGGCCAGTTGGATCGACAGTATATGTCTGAGTTAAATCAGCTGTGGTCAAAACTAGGATTGCTAGAACCTGCGGTCTAGTTAATTTGCTGCTGAATCGTCTTATCGCCAGTTATTTAATTTAATGAAGAGAGAGGTATTTAATTTGCCTCTCTCATATTTTTGCTATTCGTTTGACAGCTTGGTTATTCTTTACTATCCCGTATTAGTTGTTAATTTTTTTTTAGACATTTGCCGTCCAAGAAAATAATTTACTCACAATCCCTTGTATCAATTGTCTTAGATAGACTATACTTATTGTTGTAAAAGTTAAGTCACGGGCGAGTGGCGGAATTGGTAGACGCACCACACTCAAAATGTGGCGAGAAATCGTGAGAGTTCGAGTCTCTCTTCGCCCATAAATTACACACAATAAAGCTTCTAGCTGACCAAAGTAGGAAGTCAGAGTTAGGAAGCTGCGAATTGACTTCGCCCCTTCGTTCAACATAAAAAATGCCGTGCCTTTTTGACATACTCCCGCGCTGAAAGACGCGGGATTCTCCTCAACTCAACAAATCCTTGAGAGAAGGAAGCTTTTTATCCTGACTGCTGCCCACAGCCAGCTTCTTAATTAGCATTGCCGAA
>JBHJNW010000127.1:0-7703 GCA_050330395.1 Pleurocapsa sp. | reverse complement strand
AAGAACGCACCGCTGGTGTACCAGTTATCGTGCCAACGGTAGACGCTGGGTAGCCAAGTGCGGAGAGGATAACCGCTGAAAGCATCTAAGTGGGAAGCCCACCTCAAGATGAGTACTCTGTTGGAGTTTATCCAGTAAGGTCACGGGCAGAACACCCGTTAATAGGCGTTAGGTGGAAGAGCAGCAATGTTTGTAGCCGAGACGTGCTAACAGACCGAGGGCTTGACCTTCAATTGAGCAGTAGTTGGTGAAACTTGAAGTTGTCTTCAGTTTAGTTGGGCTGTCTAGGATGAGATTTATGCAGTCTTGAGGGTAATTGCATTATGCACCCAAAAGTACTTCCTGGTGCTTTTAGCGCGGTGGCACCACTTCGATTCCATCCCGAACTCGAGAGTGAAACGCTGTAGCGGTGAAGATACTCGGAGGGTAGCCTCCTGGGAAAATAGCTCAGTGCCAGGTTTGTTATTTATACTACAAAGCTCATTCGTATTTGACACGAATGAGCTTTGTAGTATAGTCATTTTAAATAGAAACCGTATTCTTAATTTAATATCTCTAATACTGCTTTATAAACTAATTTGTTTTTAAACCAAATTAGTTTATTGGGCAAGTCGGTAAATTTGACACCAGCCTTTTCTAAATTTAATCTTTCAGAAACAGCGAGAATCAAATTATCTGTATCGCCATTGCGAACCTGATAAAATTTCTTCTGCAAGTATTCTGGTCGCCAATAGCCTACTATTTCTAATAGGAACTCTCTACCGTCTGGATGTACTAAACGAAAGTCAGGAATCATTACGCTGCCAGGAAGAGGAATTAAATCTACTTCTCTTTCTAATCGCCATTCAGTTTTTGCTTTTGCCCAGCTTTTAGCAAAAGAAGCCTCTAGCATGCTGTCGTAGGGTTTTCCTGGGGGATAATGAGAAACAAGCCCGCAACGATCGCTTGTCAGAACAAACTTACCTGGTTTAATATTGCCCGAATACTGATCGCGGTTTTGTAGTTTCGCCTGAAGACTCCATTTGGTAACGTGAAGTAGGGCAGGAATCATTTTGGCTAAAGCTAAACCATAACGAGTGCTTGCCTTGAATAGACTGGCTGGACCATCGATCGTCAGCGTAAAACCTGTGTCGGCATCCCCTTCAATGTAGGCCATGAGCTGAAATAATTTAATATAGCGAAATAATAGCTTATATTCTCCAGGATCGTTACGATGGGCATTAATAACGACGCTACTGGCACGGTAAAAAACTCCTTGTACCTGAGACAAATTATAACGATGCAGTAGAGATTCAGGTACAGGTGCCTCAAACTGAGTTAAAACCAGATTTTCCTGTAGGTCTGCATACAGTCCTGCTTCAATTTCGCTGCGGGATACAGGACGTTTCAATACATCGCTCAAGTTATAGGAAACAGTTTCTAATGTATCATTACGTTGGTTGGGTAATGCCAAAGTTTTAGCTGCTTCAGAAAATACTTTTTGCCTGAGCATCAAAGGCTCAAGTGGACTGATAATTTCAAAGGTAGAGAAAGTGTTACGTAATATGTGAGCCAGTCCTCTTTTGAGCCGGTAATCTGGACTATCTCCTTCTAATTCCAATAGTTGCCGAGCTAATTCCCCTTGGGATTTACCCAAACAATCTTGGAAACAATCAATAATTTCAGTAGCGATCGCCAAATTTCGGTCATCGATTCCTAACTTTTTTGGTACTATTGTTTCGCCATTACGTTTATATATAAGTAGGTCGCTTTTTAGCATCAGAATTTAAGTTAAACATTTAATAAAATGTATCAGTCCTTAGAATGTCGTCCAGATAGCTATCATGAATGGTATCAAAGAGGGAATAAGCTTCGTGCAGAAGGGTACTATCATGAGGCGTTAACTAGCTATGAGCGTGCTTTAAACTATCAACCTTCTGACTACTGGACATGGTATCGTAAAAGTGTTGTTTTAGAGGCATTGGGCTACTATTTAGAAGCTATTGATAGCTATACCCAAGCCTCTAAAATCGAACCCGATAACTATTGGTCATGGTATGAACAAGGCTGTATTTATTTTACCGAGTTTCAACAATATCAACAGGCGATCGCTTGTTTTAATCAGGCTTTAGCAGCTCATCCTCAAGATTATTGGGCTATCTACCGTATTGGGGAAGCGTGGCGTAAGCTAGAAGAATATGATCAGGCAATCTCTTTTTACAACCAAGCTTTAGAACTTCGTCCAGATGATTTTTGGTCTTATTATCGCCGGGGAGAAGCACAGCAATACGGGGGCAAATTAAAGCTCGCGTTACAAAGCTATGAGCGGGCTTTAAGCATTGAGTCTGATGATTATTGGGCTTGGTATCAAAAAGGAATGATTTTACAGCAATTAGGCCAGTTTACTGAGGCAATTCACTGTTATGAGCAAGCCTTAAATTTAGATTCTAAATCAGATACGGTTTGTTATCAACAAGCTTGTTGTTATGCTTTATTAAAAAACACTAATTGGGCAATTATGAGTTTGGAAAAAGCAATTGATCTTAATCCTGAAAAATATTTAAGGTTGGCAGCTAGTGAAACTATTTGGCATAAATTTCGCCAGCAAACTGGGTTCAAACTATTACTAGCGAACAAAAGTCGTCGATATTCATGCGCTTTTAGCCGAACAAATTGAAAAGGGAAAATTGGCACATAACTTATGTGGTTTATTGTGTGATTGACATCATTGTCCTGCCCAACTTATAGGACTGGCGATCGCACTCTCATTAGCAAAAACACAAGTTTCTAAATGGCTAATTATTTAACGAAGTAAAACCCAACAACAATTATCCTCACTTCATCCCAATCAAAGATTTTTAATAAGGCGATCACATTTTTTATATGTAGAGATGGAAAAGCGATCGCCCAATAAAATTAAATTATGGTCGTCTAGTTTAAAAAGAAAAAGCCCCCCATCCCTCTCTGGGAGACTTACAATATTTCAGACTAACGGACAAAAATCCTCAGAAACTAAAGTACCGCAGCAGCAGCTTTAACTCCCGACTTAGGCTCAAAATCATGACCCAGTTCAGTTAAAGTAGCTTCTAAGCAAGCAATGGTCGTGAGAATATCGCGATCGCTAACAAAGCCAAGATGACCGATGCGGAAGATATTACCTTTGAGATGGTCTTGTCCTCCCGCTAGAGCGATGTCATACTTCTGACGCATAGTAGACCTAATTGCTTCAGCATCATCGCTTTTAATCGCCGTTACCGCAGTACTAGCAGCGTCATCAGGTGCTAGTAATCCTAGTCCGATCGCTTTAGCAGCAGCGCGAGTAGCTTGAGTTAAACGCGTATGACGCGCAAAGATATTTTCTAAACCTTCTCGCTGCATCATTTGCAAAGCAGTTTGCAGCCCAAACATCAAGTTGATGGGAGGAGTAAAGGGACTGCTGTCTTTGGCGTTGGCTTTTTTGTATTTACCCAAGTCCATATAAAAACGGGGAAACTTACTGGTTTCATAAGCCTGCCAGGCTTTCTCACTGACGGAAATAAAGCCCATACCTGGAGGAATCATATAGCCTTTTTGTGAACCAGATGCCACCACATCTAATCCCCAGTCATCAATAGGTAGATTGTATGCACCCAAGCTAGTTACGGCATCGACAATAATTAAAGCTTCGCCATGGGCTTTGACGTGCTTATTGATAGTTTCTAAGTCGTTGAGTACCCCCGCAGAAGTTTCTGAATGAGTAATTACAACTGCTTTAATTTCTTTGTTGCTATCAGCTTCTAACTTGCTGCGAATCTCTTCAGTATCTAGAGGTGTTCCCCAATCTGAGGTAATTCGTTCGGTTTGCAGACCAAAAACTTCGCAGATCTGCGCCCAGCGATCGCCAAATTTACCGTTGACACCGACTAAAACGCGATCGCCAGGACTAAGGAAGTTAATCATTCCCGCTTCCATTGCCCCCGTACCTGATACGTTAAGGGAAAGTACTTCGTTTTTAGTTTGATGTAGCCATTTTAGGTTTTGATTGATTTCGGCAATAATCTTGCTAAAATCACCGCTACGATGGCCGATAGGATGTTTGCCTAAAGAAATCAATACTTGCGCTGGGACTGGAGTGGGCCCAGGAATCATTAACATATGCTTGTCTTCCATGAAGTCTTCCTTATTATTCAGCTAACCAGGTCGTTTATTTTATCTTATGGCAAGGTGTAGTTGCATTTCCTAAAAAAAATCTAAGTAGTGTATCTCTACTACCACGGTATAGGATGTCGAGAGTTAAAAAAACCTCCCGTGTAACCATTAGGAAAGGTAGTAAAGCTTGAGTAATAGCAACAACGCCGAAAAAGTTGGTCTCGAATGTTTTTCTAATAGCATCAAGACTTACCTCACTAGGCTGTTGATTTCGATTAAGACATATACCAGCATTATTAACTAAGATATCTAGCTTGCCATAGGTTTTATCCAAATAGTCGCGAATGAGTTTGATACTCTCAGTTTTGGTCACATCTAAACAGTAAAACTCAACATCCAAGATAGCTTGAAGTAATTGGTCAGCAGCTATTCGTCCTTTAGTATCGTTTCGTACCCCCATCACAACTTTAATGCGTTGTTGAGCTAACTGACGACTAATTTTTAAACCAAGTCCTTTATTTGCTCCAGTGACTAGTGCTACTTTTTTTTGAGTCATGCTGTGCTTTGTAATCCTTAAAACTGCCTTCTAGCTGATCTCGTCTCACAGATCGATCCGAAATTCAATTCCATGCTGAGAAAATCCCAAATTTTGATATAGTTCATGAACTTTGGGGCGGGAAATACGGCTGGTAGCGATGAGTTTATAACAATTAGATTCTTTTGCGGTCTCAATTACTTTTTTAGCTAATTCTGAACCGATACCTTTACCTCGATAGGATTCATTTACGTAGACATCTTCCATTAAACCAAATGGGCGATCGTGCAAATCATTTTGTATTAGGTAAATATATGCTCGTCCGACTTCCAAATCATTTTCTGTAATTGAAATGCGAATACCTTTTGCATCAAAATTTTGCTTCTCTAAGTTCACTAACTTGCCCTTGATTGCTAACTAGAGAATAGCTTAGATCATCTTCCCCTGGGTAAAACCACCGTGGGCGAAGTTGGTTCTCTAAGCTATTTTGGTTTGGGGGAAAGTTTAGATTTATATAGTTATTATTTATGCGTAAAATCACGTTATCTTTAGCTGTGGCTGTCTCCTGCTTGACTTATAGTCAAAAATGTTTAGCTAATGATTTTCAAGGGCTAATTTCTGGTAAACAAGCACCTCTAACTAGACAGTTAAAAGATTTAGATGACTCTTGGCGACAAATAGCAATTAGCGGTCAGTATGAAATGGCAGACTTGATGAAGTCTTGGACTAGTCTTTTCGGTACTGATATTTATACTAATGTTTACTACACTCAAGGTAAAACAGTTAAAGTTAACGATCAAACCTATGTAGTTGCCTATCGTTTAGCAAGTTTAGGCGAACCTTTGAATATTAATTCTTTGTTAGAAAACGTTATAGGTTCTATGGCTGGTGTTGCAGGTGGTGATTGCACTGCCATTGTATCCTCCAAAAAAATAACTCCAGAAACTACTATTGCTTTATCTTTCTTGAATTTAAAGACCATTGGTAGTTTAAATAATGTTCGTCCTTTTGATCTTGAGACAGATTTAGCTACGCTCGAAAAAGCCGAACAGCAGTCAAAAATAGCTTGTGAGCAAGCAAATTTAGCAGCAGTTGAATCCCAAATTGAATCTAATCTACAAAATTTAGGCAGTGCTTTACGCAGTTATGCTGAACAAAATGAGGATAAATTGCCAGACATGAGTAGTCTTGAGACAGTTAAGCTGGCATTGCAAGAATTTGTCTATGACGAATCTGTTTTCTATCACCCAGAAACTTTCGAGCCTTATCTCGTAAATGCTTCTTTATCGGCTAAAAATTTAACAGAGCTGGATAAAGGAATAGAAATTGTCGCTTTTTATGAAGCTAGTCCCGCAGCAGATGGAACTGTTGGTGTAGTTTATACTAACGGTCTTTATCAAAGAATCCTACCAGAAGATTGGTCAGCAGTTAAGCAAGCTTCTAAATTGCCTTAAAAACCAATGAAGATTAAATGAGGATTAACAGATAAGATCTGTTATCAAGAAGAATTAAGTAACAGGATATATACCTGGCATTTCATGGGAAAATATAAAATTGCTTTTCTAGAATGAATATCGAGGTTTAAACAATGGCTCAACTTAGATTAGGCGACACAGTGCCTGATTTTACTCAGGCTTCCAGCATGGGAGAAATTTCCTTTTATGATTGGGCTGGAGATAGCTGGGTAGTACTCTTCTCTCACCCTGCTGACTATACTCCTGTCTGCACTACTGAATTAGGCGAGGTTGCCAAACTCAGATCGGAATTTGACAAACGTAACGTCAAAACAATTGCTTTGAGCGTTGATGACGCAGATTCTCACAACGGTTGGATTGGCGATATTGACGAGACTCAGGGGACAAAAGTTGATTATCCCATCTTGGCGGATGCAGATAAAAAAGTTTCTGACCTTTATGACATGATTCACCCCAATGCCAATGCAAAGGTTACTGTCCGTTCTGTATTCATTATCGACCCAAACAAAAAATTACGCTTGACTTTAACTTATCCTCCAAGCACAGGTCGTAATTTCCCCGAAATTCTCAGGGTAATTGATTCTTTACAGTTAACTGATAACTATCAGGTGGCAACTCCCGTAAACTGGAAAGACGGTGAAGATGTAGTAGTTTCTCCTGCTATTTCTACTGAAGACGCTAAACAGAAATTTCCCAAAGGCGTTGAAGAGATTAAACCTTATTTGCGGATGACTCCCCAACCAAATAAGTAAAATTTGATGATCAATTATTAGTTGATTATTTGAGTAAACTTGTGGGTAGGTCTAATACTAAATCCTGTTTGGATAGAACACTTTAAGGTTAGGTAAGTCAGAAGTCAGAAGTCAGCCCTAAAGGATTAGCTTCGCGTCAAGTCAGAAGAGTTGTAGCTACTCTAAGTAAAGAGTACTTTATCAATCGGATTTAGTCTAACCTGCCCTTTTTGAAAATCGTTCTACAATCAGCTCGATTGTAGATTTTACACACACGGCTTTTTTGCCTTCATGTTAATCTTTTAAAGATTTGTTCCATGTTTACCTCATAGTTTTGTGAACTAGCGATCGCTCTATCTTATTTACCTAGTATTTCTAGAGTTGAATTTAATTTCTCGGTGGAGGTAAGCACAAGACATTGCTCCTACAAATCTTTAAACAACGCAACTTCATGGAGAATTGATATCACAATGTTTCTGGATCTAATTTCTGGCTTTTACCTGCTCGATGTTCAGCCATAGCTTCAGCTGCGAGTTTAGCCAATAAATCCTCAGAACGTGCAAATGACTCATCCCAGCGATGTTCATCTTCAAGTTCTTCCAGAATAATTTGTGCAATCGAATCTTGTTTATCAGCAGACAAGGTTTTTAGCTTGGCGATCGCTTGTTCTAGTAATTCTGTCATACAGATTAACTATTGTAAAAAATACACTTAAAATTATTACTCATTTATCAGGCTGTGGGGGCGACATAAATACTTAGAAAGCTTGCTGAATTAGGCTTTTAGCCCTCATACCCTGACGATAATAGTTATTTTTGGCGGTTGAAAAATGGATCAATTCTTGAACAACATCCT
>JBHJNW010000126.1:0-18870 GCA_050330395.1 Pleurocapsa sp. | reverse complement strand
AATGATTGAAGATAGCGTAGTTTATCTAATGCCTTATCTCCAATTTCTTTAGGTATTTCTGTTAACTGCAAAATTATATATCCAATCAAACAGCTATAAATTTGTATTTGGATTCCATTCTCATTCTTGGTAATTAAATTATCTAACTTCAAGTGCATTTTAAGAAACTTCCATAGAGTTTCAATTGCCCAACGTTTTCGATAAATTTCTCCTACTTCTTCATTGCTAAATTCTGCTTCAGTCACATTGGTTGCTAATCTATATTCATTCTTATTTTCCCAATCACAAAAATTAACTATTCTGATTTCTACATTATCTCTTTCTCCTCCTAATAGATATTTGCCATTTTCTAACATTTTTAGCTTCATATCATTTTTGACTCTTAGGACAAAAAATTTGTTATTTTCCTGCAATAAATTCCTTATTCTCTTTTTAGAGCAAAATCCTCTATCCATGATGCCAATACCATTTTCTGGTATATTTCTAATAGTTTCCTCTCCATATTTACTATCATGTCCTTGTCCCAAATGTATTACTATCCCACCAACTGATGTGTTCCAATCATTTAACCCAGCAAATAACTTTACTTGGTGATATCCTTTTTGCCACAAAAGCTTACTTGTTAAGGTTATTATTGTTGAATCTAAAGGGAAACAAATCTGGTTTTTGGAGATTTGATTTTTCTTTTTCAGCTTTTCTGTCGCTTGATTTAATATCTCTTTAAATACTTCTATATTTCTAGTTTTACTGGCTTTAGAAAAGGTGGATATATCTAGCTTTTTTCCTCTACTATTTACTCTGGTTAATAAATCTCTCATGCTCACCAGACTTTTATCCATACTAAACCCGATCCAACAAGAGGCAAATAAAAACGTATTCAAAACTGGATAATCATTTTTTGGTAAGTTTTTTAACAGAGACTTGATTGTTCGAGGGAAATTTGATACAAACATTGATAGATATTTAGAGGTGATAAATTAGGTTGATTTTACTATTATCTCAGCCCTTTTATTACCTTTTTTCTTATCATTCAACATTTCTGGATCTTAATATCTTCTGGTTGTGTCGGCAAAAGTTTGGCTTAAAATAATTAATTAGCTTTATATTCTTAGCGCAAACGTATATTTATTTATGCTGAAGCTAAAATTTCTTTAATTTTATCAAGATTGACTAACAGGCGATCGCCATTAATTGATAACACTTATCTTCATTCGCTAATTTAGCCAAACCAACCTAGATTTAAGTAAAAACAACCAGCAATTCAAACATAGTCAAAACAAAATCTTCGTAAATATACTGTTGTAATTCAATTAAATAAATAAGATGATAATCCTAGTACTAAAGACAAGTCATTTTTAACCAAATATTTTGCGAGCAAGCTAGTTAAAAAAAACACTTCATAACTAGCTCGTCACTCACTCTTGCTCCAGAACCCAGTCCTCAAAACTGGGTTTTTTTCTATTTGAATCATATTGTAGCCTCTTACACTGAAATTCTGCCACTCATAGTAATTAATCAGCATTACCGCCAATAGTTACATCTTTAATTCTTAAACTAGGTCCGCCGCAGCCAACTGCTAGTCCTGACTGTCCGCCTTTGCCGCAACCGCCAGACTCATCCCAATAAAAATCATCGCCAATTGCTTCAATATTGGCCAAAGTTTTAAAAACGTTGCCAGAGAGAGTTACATCTTTGACTGGTTCTGCCAGTTCACCGTTGTGAATCATCCAGGCTTCTCCCGCACTAAAGGTAAACATTTCGCCATTAGTCATTCCACCGAGCCAATTACGCGCATATACTCCTTCCTCCACGCCCTGGATCAAATCTTTCACAGGTGTCTTTCCTCTGGCAATCCAAGTGTTGCTCATCCGTACAATCGGCGAATAATGATAATCTAAGCAGCGGGCATTACCTGTGGGTGCTTCTTCTAACTTGCCAGCAGTCTCTCGCGAGTGCAGTCTACCGACTAAAACTCCATCTTTAATCAGCTGAGTAGTAGTAGCAGGAGTACCTTCATCGTCGTAAAAATAGCTCCCTCGATGAATATAATTATCTTCCGACTCAATTGGCGCCGCCCCATCAAAAATCTGTAGCTCTGGAGAACCAAAACGTTTGCCCAGGCTCATCACTTCTAACAAATCGGGATTTTCATAAGCTAGATCGGCTTCGGAGAGATGACCAAAAGCCTCGTGAACAAACAAACCTGTTAAAATTGGGTCGATAACTACGGTGTAGATGTCCCCCTTAATTTTTGGTAAAGTTAAAGCAGCAACCGCTCGTTGTGCAGCACTAATTACCTGTTGATCTAAGCTAGTTAAATCTTCATAAGCCTGACGAGACCCCGTGGTTTCTCTTCCTGTTTGAATTATATTGTCTTTTCTCGCAGTAGCTGAAAAGCGCATTTCCATATCTGACCAAGACTGTTCAATTACACTCCCTTCTGATGTCGCAATGATAATTTTTTGAGAACTATCTCCATAGCTAACGGTAGTAGCAGTTAGACAGTTATTATAACCACGCAGCAGGTTGTTATAGCGATCGCACAAAGCCTTTTTAGCTGCTAAAGATATATTTCTGGGGTCGCTTCCTCTTAAGGGAACACGACAAACTGTTTGGATCGGTTCAACTGGTGCTAGGGTGGTTGAGAGTTCTCCTACCATTCTCGCTGCGGCGATCGCTTCTTCGATTCTAGCGATCAAACTTGTTAGATCGTCAAACGCCGAAAATCCCCAACCGCCACGGTAGCAAGCTCGAACCTGTCCACCTAAAGCAATACTTTCACTCAAGGTTTCTATTTTATTGGTTCGTAATAAAATATTAGTTTCTTCGGCTTGTTCCAAACGAATTGTCAGAAAGTCAACGCGATCGCGATACTTAGCAATTAATTCAGTCAGTCGATTTTTATGTTCGGCAAATGAATCAGACATGGTAGTTATTAATCAGCGTGCATACTAGCTTATACTATTTGTCTGATTTTGCCTTGTGAGCTTATTCGAGTAAGGATAAGCACTGATATAGTTTGTGATCCAAATATAGAGATTGAGGATAGTTAGCTGCCAAGTCCATAGCTTCTAAAACAATTTCGGCATCACTTTCTTTGGTACAAAAAGAATTAACCCCAAGGGAATAAAGCAGTTCAATGACCTCTGGATGACGATAATCACTCCAATGTATTAAGCTAGTTCGAGGCGAAATTGCTTTGAACAAGGTCAAATTATCAACATCAAACTCTTGTTCTATATCAAAGAATAAAATATCAATAGTCATTTCCCCATACATTAAGGAAAAAACTTGCTCGGAGTTTTCTAACAACATAACTTTGAGATTAGGTCGGTTAATTTTAATTAATTCGCCTAACTGCCTTCCTGGTTGTCTATTAGGTTCAATAATGACAACATTTAGCGATTTTAAAGCCAGGATGTTGTTTAACATAAATTATCAGAAGATACTTTTGCGTATATTTGTCTAAATATTATTACTTAGAATAATATACGGTTTTTTGCTGCTGTAAGTATTTTCTGAGTTGATTAATCTAAAGTTGATAAAAATGGTCTATTTTTTAAAGCTTATTTAAAGCTGCTTTCTCAATGTTTGTGCATACTTAAATTTAAAATATTTATTTAAAACGTTTAAATAACTAGGCATTTTCTTTACAATCTGTTACAGTGGTAAGCGTCATTTGATTCAGTAAAACAAAACATTATAATTTGCCTAGTCGCAACGATGTCGAATAACTCAGTTGAATCTAATTACTCAAACTCAATTGTTATTGAAAAACGCCAGACAAACTTTTCGCACAAGATAGCAAATCAGGCTATTGGGTCTTTAAATCAATTTAGCTTTATTGATACAGGTCAATGGGTACTTTTGCTGTCATTAAATACGATCTGTTTGGCGTTTGTGGTGTTTGCCTGTGTTTGGGTTAGTTAAGCAGCAATCGCCAAATTTTGCTTGAGTTGAACTATGTTTAAAAAACAGCTTAATTAATAGCTGACAATCAAAAATTAGCTCGGTTTTATATTTTGGCTGAGTTTAAGTTTATTTTAAGTTAGGTTGCTGCCTGCCAATACTTATAAGCAGCATAAGCCATTGTTACCACGCCAGTTAGGATAGCATCTTCATCCACCTCAAACTTCGGATGATGAAGAGGATAGTTAGTTTTATTCTGGTGTCCCACTCCGAGGCGAAACATACAGCCAGGTACTTTATCTAAATAAATAGAAAAATCTTCCGCGCCTAAAGAAGGGTCAGGCAAAATCTGCACGCTATCATCTCCCCAGGCTTCGCGAGTAGCTGATTCAAGAATCTGCGTTAAGATTTGGTCGTTTTGTACCGAGGGAACACCTCGACGATAATCTACTTGGTACGTAGCGCCATAAGTTTGACAGATACCTTGAACAATATTTTCAATCCACTGAGGCAAATTGGCATGGCTTTCAGGATGAAGCGATCGCACTGTACCAACCATCCGCACATGGTCAGCAATTATGTTAGGAGCTCTCCCACCTTCTATTTGCCCTATAGATAAGACAATTGGATGTAAAGGGTTCTGAGTCCGACTAATCGCTTGCTGTAGTGTAGTAATTACCTGTGAAGCAATCCAAATAGCGTCAATCGCCTGATGAGGACGCGCACCGTGTCCCGACTCTCCCTGAATGACAATTTCTAATTCATCCGCTGCTGAGGTTAATGCTCCATAGCGGATGCCAACCCGACGAACGGGAATTGAAGGAAATACATGAACTCCATAAATCGCATCTACTCCTTCCATAACGCCATCTTCCACCATCCATTTTGCCCCCAAAGCAATTTCTTCGGCAGGCTGGAACAAAAAGCGGACATTTCCAGGCAAGTTATCCGATAGCTGAGATAACACCATCGCTGTACCCAAACCCAGAGTAGCATGAACATCATGACCACAAGCGTGCATAATTCCTGGTTTGCGAGAGGCAAATTCTAATTCAAGATGCTCTTGAATCGGTAGGGCATCCATATCAGTGCGAATTGCCAAGGTACGATGATCGCTTCCTGAACCTGCTAAATCACCGATCACTCCCGTCTTGCCGACTGCTTCTTTCACATTTAGACCGCAGGAAGAAAGTACCCCGGCAATGTAGGCAGAAGTTTGGTGTTCTTCACCACTCAACTCAGGATGAGCATGAAGATGGCGACGGATTTCAATCAATCGTGGGGTGAATTTCTCAGCAGTGTTTTTTATTTCAGCCAGCATTTAGTTTCAATAATGATCGCGCATTCCTGATGGGGGAGATTATTCTTGTTCGACAATAACTACTGTAATGTTATCCGATCCCCCTGCTGCTTTGGCTGCATCAATCAATTCTTGAGCGGTTTCTTGGCAGGTTTTTAAATTGACTAAAGCAGCTTCAATTTGCTCATCGGTAACTTCTTCGGTCAAACCATCGCTACAAATTAATAGGCGATCGCCAGGCTGCACTGCCAATTTCTGAATATCAATATGCTGCAAATCTTCTCGCCCTAAACACTGAGATAGAACGTGCCTCCAGGGATGAGATTTTGCCTGTTCTGCATTAATCTCGCCTTTTTTGAGAGCCATGCCAACCCAGGTATGATCCTCGGTAATTTGCTCTAATTGAGAACCTCTTAAACGATATAAACGGGAATCTCCTACATGAGCGCATAAAGGCTGTTCATCTCGAAAAATAAGTACCACTACGGTAGTACCCATATCGCTTCTGGCGGGGTTGTTTCGCTGATCTTCAATAATGCTGACGTTAGCTTTTTCCACCGCTTCTTTGAGTAGAACCTCTGAGTCTAAGGAAGAGTCCCAATGCTGTTGCAAATAGGCATTAATTATTTTTGTAGCAATTTTACTGGCTTCTTGTCCGCCAGCGTGTCCTCCCATACCATCGGCTACAATAAAAAAACGTCCCCACTCATCGTCTACAAAGTAATTATCTTGGTTGGCTGTTCTGACAACCCCTGTATCCGTAAGACCTATAAATTGACGCTTCATAAACAGTTAGTCGATAAACTGATAAAAACTAAAGATACATACAGTCAACATTTACAACATTTAGTGATTGCCGCCTGATATCTTTTTAGAACATACGATCAATGCGATCAAGACGCTTGAGCAATCGCATTAATGCCCATCCAGGCACGAGTGCAATTGTAGCAGCGATCGCTGCCAACATCTTAAACTCACTAACCAAAAGAAGAGTGGCACAAATAAGTAACGCACTAAATAATACAGTATAGTTCGTTCCTAGCTGAATGGCACTCAAGCGACGCATAACGCGTTCCGATTCAAGGGAACGAACGCGGACTCGCAAATCTCCTCTTTCTAATTTATCTATTGTATCGTCGATTCGACCAGGTAACCCAAGCGCTGCTGTACCAACCTGTGCTGCCTGCCTACCTAATTCATCAAAAATTGTACTGCCGTTGGCGCTATTGTTGTTAGTCATAAGCTTCATTGCATAGGGTTGAGCTACTTCCATAAAGTTGAATTCGGGGTCTAGACCTTTACCAACCCCTTCTAAAGTAGAAAAGGCTCGCATCACAAAAGTAAAGGTAGCAGGAAAGCGAAACGGTTGACCATAAGCAATTTCATATAAATCTTCGCTAATTGCGTCTACGGACTGTTCCTCAAACGGCTTGTCCATAAAATTATCCAGCATAAACTGGATCGAACGCCTAACCGAACTCATATCTCCCGTAGGTACTAAAGCTCCTAAAGTGATTAGGGAGTTAACTACTTTGTCAGAATTTTTTTGTGCCACTCCGACTAAAGTGTCCATCAAGCCTTCCCGAATATTGCTTTCAATCTGACCCATCATACCGAAATCATAAAAAATCAAAGAACCATCGGTATTAACTGCAATGTTTCCAGGGTGTGGATCGGCATGGAAAAAGCCGCCATTGAGTATCTGTTGCAAATAAGCTTTTGCCCCCAGCCTTGCTAGTACCTTGCGGTCTAAACCAGCAGCCTCAATTGCTTCGTAATGGCTAATTTTAATGCCTGGCATGTACTCTAAAGTCAATACCTTAGGAGAAGCGTATTTCCAGTAAACCCGTGGTACGCGAACCCAATCTTCGTTGCGAAAGTTACGGCGAAAAGTATCAGCGTTGCGCCCTTCCTGGAGATAATCTGTTTCTTCCCACAAAATTCGGCAACATTCGTCATAAATACCGATCCAGTCGCGGTTTTTGCCCCATTTAGGATGGTTTTGAAAATAGCGGGCAATCTGACGTAATATAGCCAAATCTATGGTAAATAACTGCTTGAGTCCTGGTCTTTGAACCTTGACTACTACATCCTCACCGCTGTGCAGCTTCGCTCTATGTACCTGACCCAAGCTGGCTGCTGCTAAAGGAATCGGATCAAAGCTAGAAAATAGCTTGTCAACTGGCTTGGCAAAATCAGATTCAACAGTTTCTTTGACCTGTTCATAGGGGAAAGCAGGTACTCGATCCTGTAGCTTCGATAATTCTTCTACATATTCAGTCGGAAATAAATCAGCGCGGGTGGAAAATAACTGACCAAGTTTAATAAAAGTAGGTCCTAACTCTAGAAAATTCTCTCTAATCCAAATAGCTTGCGATCTACGTCTAATCGCCTGTTTTTCTGGGGTATGCCCGCCAAAATAAGTCCACTTACGATTATCGCGCCAGTTACTAAACAGAAAAGAAAATGCAAACAGCCAAATATCGATTCGGCGACGATTTCGAGAATATTTAGCTCGATTCCAGCGATAAGATTTGGTAGCAACTAGTAGTCCAGCTTTCGTGTCGTAGGATGGGGATGAAACAGACGCCAGTTTATTCTTCGCTTGGTCGAATTTATTCGACTCGTAATCTATTGAATTTTGATTGGGAAAAGCAGGAGACACTGAGTTTATAACAAAAAGTTAATTATGATGTTATTTGGTTAAGTAAGATTAACTAATCTAAATAGTAGCGACATCTGGTCAAAAAGACAGCTGATTAACAGCGATACTTGGCTAGTCAGATTAAGATTAATGGTCAAAAAGCTTAGAGAGCAAAGAGTTGCTGAGATAGACAATCTGCCTAATAAGATTTGTATTAATTACGATATTTCTTTAATTCAGCTCTTAGGGTAGCAATTTCGGCTCTCAATCGATCAAGCATGGTCTGTAAATCATCTGAGTTGTTGCTAGTAATATCAATATTAATTGAACTCGCAGCATTACTAGTACTACCATTACGGCTATTGCTAGGATAAGAAGTGTTATTTGCTGTACGTTCGGCTCGTAGCTGCACCTCTTCCATAAATTGTCTGAGGTTTTCTCTTTGTTCAGCATCAAATTTGCCTAAGTCGCTCATAGCGTTAGTGAAAGATTCTTCCAGCTTTTCGCTCATGACTTCTGCTAATGCTCTACCAAAAAAAAAGGCGTTAGTGACAGGATTATTATTCATAGGGTAAAGAACAAGGTATTAAAAAGGCTTTCGTAACAAATTATATCTCTATTCTTGGAGCTGTTAGCGATTAGTTAAGTCAGTTGGTGCTAATAAGATTAGCTAGTTGAGATTGTGATTAGTCAGCAATCGTTAGATAATTTGCAGTTGAACTAATATCAGGCTTATGTTGAAAACTATTTGGCTTAGAATTATGCTCCGTAAAGGTCTAGTAGTCTTGGTTCTAACTTTAGCTTTTTATTTGCCCGTAACGGCTTCTGTCCGAGCGCAGCTGCCTTTTTTGCCGCAAATTAATTGGGAAACTTTTAATTTTAACCAAAATCCAGATAACGCGGTAGTCTCTGCTTGTGTGCGTCTTGATGGTCGCTGTATATTTAGGCTTTTGGGTCGAAGGTCTAACCTGACTCAGCGAGTTAGATATACCGAAGAAAGATTAAAGGAAATTAGCCAGACATATTTTGCTCAGCAACAGGATCAATTAGAGGTTTATAGCGAAAATCAGGGAAGTCAAGAAAATATTTATGTGGCAATAGGCGATCGCCAATTCCCCATGATCACTCTCAACTCTAACGATGCTGATACTAGAGGGGTGAATCTAGAACATCAGGCAGAACAAATTGCCAATCAGCTTGAATCTGGACTCAAACGAGCCAGACAAGAGCGATCGCAACCGCACATGATTAGACAGGCACAGTTAGCTGGAATTACTGTTTTGACTATTTTATTCGGGCAGTTGGTCATTTCTGACGGTTTAAAACGTTCTCGACAAGTTAAAGCCCAACTTGAGACTAATCAACTGCCTTTTCTTCGGTCTTTAGCTGATTATGTCAATCACAAGCAAAAGTTTAATCTGCGCTCAATACAATACCGTTTGTTACAGGTTATTCAGCTAGCTTGGTGGCTAGGAGGCATTTTACTCATTTTAGGTCTATTTCCGCAGACGCGATCGCTGCAAATTTGGCTGATTACTGTAATTCGGATTCCTCTGAGAATTTTTCTGGTCAGTTTATTAACTTATATTTTAATTCGGTTGAGTAATATTTTAATTGCCAAGCTGAATAACACCCTGGCAGCAAACTATGTTTTAAGTCGCGATACCCGCCGCCGAATGCAGGTCAGAGTTACGACTATTACTCGTCTAGTAGGGGGAATTATCGCCATTTTATGGATTATCTTGGGCATTTTGGCTGCTTTAGCCCTGATTGGCATCAACGTTACACCTTTGTTGGCTGGTGCGGGTATTTTGGGACTAGCACTTTCTTTCGCCTCGCAAAATTTCATTAAAGATGCTCTCAACGGCTTTTTTATCATCTTGGAAGATCAGTATGCTGTGGGTGATGTGATCCAGGTTGGAGAATTCGCTGGGTTGGTAGAAAACTTAAATCTGCGGATTACTCAGCTTAGAGACGGTCAAGGCAGATTAATTACTATTCCCAATAGTGAGGTCAAAACCGTAGCTAATCTTTCTAGTCAGTGGTCGAGAGCTGAAATTGATATTCCTGTAGCATATCAAGCCGAAATAGATCGGGCGTTAGAACTAATTGGTCAGGTTGCTCAGGAAATGGATCGAGAATCCGACTGGCAAGAGCAAATTATTGAACCGCCAGAAGTCTTGGGAGTAGATAATTTTAGCGATCGCGGTTCGGTGGTTCGGATTTGGATTAAAACTGAACCATTAAGACAATGGGCAGTTGCTCGCGAATTTCGTCGCCGCTTACAGAAAGCTTTTGAGCAACATAATATCCCTCTACCCACATCACAACAGAAAATTTGGTTTGATCGCTCAACAATGACTAATGACCAAACTAAAAAGTGAAGACTAAATTTCTGTAGCTATATAATTACCAAAATTAAATCTTTGATGTTACTCACGCTTTAAGCTGACTATAGCTATAAAAATAGTAACCATAGTTGTATGAATTCTTCTCCTGGAAATCTGCCATCTTCAGCTAGCAACCAAAATTCAGCTTCACCTAACTTAAAGCCACTTGAAGATCTAATTAGTTTTTTATTAGATCGAGAAGTAGCTGAAGATGATTCGCTTGCCAAGTCAGAGATCTCTGACGAGCATTTTGACAGTTGGTCAGAAAATAGAAAATTATCCTTAGAAACTTTCAAACCATTAGATTCTGTGGATACAGGCTCTCATGATCCCGAAATTAAAGTGGAGATTGAGAGTGAATTAAAACCTACTTTAAATCAAGCCGTTGAATACGAAGCGTTCTTGCGCCAAACAGTACCAAAAGCCTCAAATAATCAATCTGCTAATGTTAGCTCTCTAAAGCAGGTTACAGCAATAGATACCGTCGAGGCTTCCACTGAGGAATTAGCTGATGTAGTTAACAGCCTAGTTCCTTTAATTGTTGAACTACTCCAATTTAAACTAGAAGATTCCAAAGAGAGAGTTATTCAAACAGTTAGACCTGTTCTCGATCAGCTAATTGAACATCGCGTCGCTGAAGACTCACCCAAAATGGCAGCAGCGATCGCCAAAATTCTGCCTTCTGCCATTACCGCCGAAATTGACCTCGACCCCGAAGCCATTGCCAGAGCGATCGCTCCTGAAATCGCTTTATCTATTAAAGAACAAATCCGTCTGGATAAAAATGCCATACCCCAAGTTTTAGGACCAGAAATGGGCAAAGCAATTAAAGCTCAGATTGAATCAGAACGCGATGCTATGGTTGATGCGCTTTATCCTGTGATTGGCAGCACGATTTCTAAATACATGGTCGAAGTGGTACAAGAGATCAATAGCAAAGTCGAAAGTACTCTTAGTCCTACTGGCATCAAACGCAAAATACGAGCCAAAATCCAAGGAGTTTCTGAAGCCGAGTTGATTTTCCAAGAATCGGTCGGCTATCAGGTACAGGCGATATTTCTCATTGATAAAGATTCAGGTTTAGTCATCCAAGAGATACAGCAACCAGGTGAAAAACAGCTTGATTCTAACCTGATTGCGGGAATGCTGACAGCGATTCGTAGCTTTGCTAATGACTGTATTACCTCTGGCTCAGAATTAGACTCAATCGACTACGGCGACTGGCAAATTCCTTTAGAAGCGGCAGGATATTGCTATTTGGCAGTAGTAATTAAAGGCGAACCAGATAAGCAATTTAGAAGCAAAATTCGCCAGGTTTTAGGTGAAATTGTCTTGGAATACGGCGATAACATTCAAGAGTATGATGGTAACATGGCGACCATTCCTCCAGCAGTTAGAACTAAGCTCGAGCAGTTAAGCCAGCTAAACCAAGACAAGTCGCCCAAATCTTCGTCTTCACCAGCATTGTTGTGGCTGATCCTGTTTTTGCTTGGCTTGGTCTTTATTCCCTGGGGAATTATCAATTATCGTACCAGAGTGGCTCAAAATATTGAACAAACAGCAGCCACCCAACTAGACGCAGCACCAGAGCTATCTGTATATCGTTTAGAATCTCAGGTAAAAGATGGTAAATTAACCGTCAGCGGGAGAGTTCCCAGCGAAGATCTCCGCGATCGCGCCGCCGTAATTACTCAGCAAATTGCCAGCCGAAATAACCTTCAGTTAGATAATCAAATTGCCACAGTAAATGTTCCGATCGACCCCAGCTTGTTTGGGGGAGAAATTCAAAGGTTAACCAACCTATTTAATCAACAGCCTACGGTATTGATTGAGACAAGCTATCAAGCAAAAACTTTGACCATCAAAGGGTTTATCCTCGATCAATCTATTTATCAAGCTATTAATCAAGCCTTTAGTCAGATACCTGGCGTTGAACAGATCATTTTTGAGGTAGCTAGACAGCTGCCAATGGTCAAGGAGCGAATTTATTTTGAATCGGATTCACAAGAGCTAGATTTTGCCGATAACTTGAGTAAGATTAATGCGATTGAGCAATTGTTGAATCTTTATCCTCAGCTACATTTAAATTTAGCCGCATACAGCGATGGTCGAGGTTCGACTAAAATTAATCAAAGATTAGGTAAAAATCGTTGTCAAAGGGTTAAAACGGCTCTGGTAGCCAGAGGAATTGAGCCTACTAGACTTGTTGCTAATTGTGATTCAGTATTTTTGCCTTCCAACGCCGAAGACAATCAAGCAAGTAGAACATTATGGTATAACCGCTATGTCAGCTTCGAGCCGTTTATTCCCACGAATTTGTTGCAATAATCAAGATTTCATGTCAATAATTACCAAAAAAATTTGTTTGTTAGGAGATTTTAATGTTGGTAAAACTAGTCTGATAAGACGTTTTATTGATAATCAATTTAGTGACCAATATCTTTCCACAGTAGGAGTCAAAGTATCTCGCAAATCAGTAAAAATCAAAACAGATTTAAATTTACACCAGATTAACCTTTTAATCTGGGATGTGGAAGGCAATACCAAATTTAAGTCGATTACTCCTAGTTATCTTAAAGGAGCTAGTGGTTCAATTATTGTTGCCGATCTGACTCGTTCTGGAACCCTTGCCAATTTGAAGCAGCACATCAAATTGTTTCTTGATGTAAATCCTCAAGGGGCAATTATGATTGCTTTAAACAAGGCGGATTTAATCCCTCCAGAAAAGTTGAGCAAGCTAATTGAAAACTATAGTTCCTACAGTTATCAGCAAATACTTGGCATTTATGCAACTTCTGCCAAAACAGGAGCAAAAGTTGCCGATATATTTGAGCGATTGGCTAGGGTAGTTACTCGTTTTACTGAATAAATTCTCAACAGAATTAAATAGAAATACCGATTCCTTGACGGGAAAACTGGGCTAGCGTAGTTTCCGATAGCTCGTGGGTAGTCATTGCCTGTAAAATATTCAGGGGAACTGTCAAATGATGCGCTCCTGCTTGTAAAGTATCTGCTGCCTCTTTGGGAGACTTAATGCTGGCTGCCAAAATTTCGGTTTGGCTATTTTTGAGCAGACTTGACATTTCTTGAACTAATGCCAAACCATCTCCCAAAAGTCTGGTAGCGCGGTTAACATAGGCGATCGCATATTTAGCTCCTGCTTCTGAGGCGATCGCCGCTTGCGCGGGACTATAGATAGCTGTTACAGAACAGGCGATTTTTGGCGAGAGATGCGCCGTAACCCGAAAACCCAATTCAGTAGCAGGAATTTTTAGGACAATCTGATCGCCAATAAGTTCAGCAGCCTTGTTTCCTTCTGTAACCATTTCCTCAAAGTCAGTAGCGCACAGCTGATAATATAGTTCTCCTGGGCTAATATCTGATAACTGTTTTAGACATTCTTCAGGAGATAGATCGCTTTGATTCAATAAAGTGGGGTTGGTGGTAATTCCTGCGATCCAACCCATGGCCACAGCTGCTTTGGCTTCATTGATCGATGCTGAATCCAGATAAATCATAGTGACAAAAAGTGAATATTTAACATTTATTGATTGTCGGGTTTAATAATCGGCGATTAATCATTAGCCTTTTTACCTAACTCTACTGGATCTTGATCTAATCGAGGCTGGTTACCTAAGTTCTCAGTTTTTCTTGAAGTAAACTAGAGAGAATAAATAAAAAATATTATAGTGTTAACCTGCCAAAGCAAATTAAAACCTCGTAGTATATATATTTTGGGGAACGATTCTAGGAGACAATTGCACCCATGGGAAAAGTAGTCGGCATCGATTTGGGAACAACTAATTCCGTAGTAGCGGTAATGGAGGGTGGTAAGCCTATCGTAATTGCCAATTCAGAAGGAATGCGAACTACCCCCTCTGTAGTTGGCTTCAATAAAGATGGAGAATTAGTAGTTGGGCAGTTGGCAAGACGACAAAGCGTCTTGAATCCAGAAAATACCTTTTACGGTGTGAAAAGATTTGTAGGTCGTCAGTATGCTGAACTACAGCCAGAATCTAAGCGAGTTCCTTACACTATTAAGCGGGATGAACTAGGTAATATTAAAATTCGCTGCCCCAAGTTAAAAAAAGAGTTTGCCCCTGAAGAAGTCTCGGCGATGATCCTACGCAAGCTGGCGGAAGAGGCAGAACGCTATTTGGGTGAAACAATAACAGGTGCAGTAATTACCGTACCTGCTTATTTTAATGATTCTCAACGACAGGCTACCAGAGATGCAGGACGCATTGCGGGTCTGGATGTACTCCGCATCATTAATGAACCAACCGCCGCCGCCTTGGCTTATGGACTCGATCAGCGTCGTCCTCAAACTATTATGGTGTTTGATTTGGGGGGCGGTACTTTTGACGTTTCCATCCTCGATATCGGTGATGGCGTATTTGAAGTTAAATCGACCAGTGGCGATACCCAATTAGGGGGGAATGACTTCGATCGCCGCATCGTCAATTGGTTAGCCGAAGAGTTCTTGAAGCAAGAAGGAGTAGATCTGAGAAAAAGCGATCGCCAAGCTCTCCAAAGACTGACCGAAGCAGCCGAAAAAGCTAAAATTGAGTTATCTAAGCTATCTGTTACCGAAATTAATCTACCTTTCATTACCGCCACTGAAGATGGGCCAAAACACATTGAAATCAAGCTAAATCGCGCTAAATTTGAAGAACTTTGTGGCGATTTAGTCAGTCGTCTGCGCCGTCCTCTCAAACGAGCAATTTCTGACGCTGGTCTTGGTCCCATGGATATTGATGAAGTAGTTTTAGTCGGTGGTTCAACCCGCATCCCCATGGTGCAGGATTTGGTTCGTAGCTACATCGACCTCGAACCCAATCAGAACGTTAATCCTGATGAAGTAGTAGCCATTGGTGCTGCTATTCAATCGGGTATTATGACCAATGAAATTAAAGATGTCCTTCTGTTAGACGTTACTCCTTTATCTCTAGGCTTAGAAACCATTGGCGGGGTAATGAAAAAATTGCTTCCCCGCAACACGACTATTCCCGTACGTCGTTCGGATGTATTCTCTACAGGTGAGAATAATCAAACGGTAGTCGAAATTCATGCTCTTCAGGGAGAGCGAGAAATGGCAAGTGGCAATAAATCTTTGGGTAGATTTAAGCTAACGGGTATTCCTCCCGCCCCCAGAGGTGTTCCCCAGGTTCAGGTATCGTTTGACATTGACGCTAACGGTATTTTACAGGTTACAGCCAGAGATAAAACCACAGGTAGAGAACAGGGGATTACAGTTTCGGGGGCTTCGACTCTTAGCGATTCGGAAATCAATCGCATGATTAGTGAGGCGGAAAAATTTGCGGAAGAAGACCGCGCTAGAAGAGAGCGAGTTGAAAAACGTAACCGCGCCAAGGCTTTAACCGATCAAGCCCAACGAAAGCTGAAGGAAGTAACCTTAGACTTTGGCAGTCAATTCGCTAGTTATTATCGCCGTCGGATTGATGTGCTGTGTGAAGAAATTCTCTCCAGCCTCGAACAAGATGACGAAAGAACTTTAGATCGCTCAGAAGCAGACTTACAAGACACTTTATATGAGCTTAACCGTGAAGTTAGACTGCAATACGACGACGAAGACGATGATGACTTTTTAGGGGCAATTAAGAAGACCTTCTTAGGGGATGATGACAAGTTTGATGAGGACTATTCATACAACTCTCGTCAGACAGATTACTATGGTGATTACCCTGCCGATCGGCAACGCGATCGCTATGGCTATCCTCCAGAACGCGGTGGCAGTAGAGCTAACACGGGATACGATGATAACGATAACTATGGCGGTGGGTATGCTAATGAACCTCGCCGTCCTAATGATGATGGTTACACAGAGCGATCGCGCCGGTCTGCTGCGGGATACGATGACTACGAAGATCGCGGTAGAGGCTACGGCGATCAATCTCGTCGTCCTGGTTATGACGATCCTTATGCTAATTCAGACCCTTATCCGCCCAGGCGAGAACCGACCAGACCACGAGGTGCTAGCAGCCGTAATGGTTTTCCACCACCAGACCGTTACAATGGTCGCAATACTTCACCACGCAACGCCCCCTATGAAAACGATTGGGATGATGAGGACGATGAATGGTTCTAAGGCCACGACTCACAACTAATAACTAACAACTAACAACTGAGATATGCAGGAAGTGCGTAACTATTATGAAATGCTGGGCGTTGACAAAAATGCCCCTAGTAATGAGATTAAGAAAGCTTATCGCACATTAGCCATCAAATATCATCCCGATCGCAATTTGGGCAACAAAGCTGCTGAAGAGAAATTTAAAGATATTGTTGAAGCCTACGAGGTTTTGTCAGACCAAACTAGGCGGGTGCAGTACGATCAGTCGCTCAGTCGCAAAAACTTTATTAACAAGGCTGGTTCTTTTAGTAACCTTGGTCGCAATAATCGCTCCGAAACTAAAGGTGCTACTGCCGAACGTTCCCGTGTTAGGGTAGACAGTCAAGATTACCGTCCTGGAACTACCAAAAGAGAAAGAGTCGTTCGTTCTCGTCCCCAGCGTCGAGATATTGAGGCTAAATTAACCTTGAGTTTGGATGAGGCTTATCGCGGAGGTACCAGGAAAATTCGCTTAGAGGATGGCAGATCTCTAGAGGTAGATATGCCCGCAGGAATGGTCAATGGGCAGCGTATTCGCCTCAAAGGCCAAGGCATTGAAGAAGGAGATCTCTATCTCAAGATTACCGTGGCTCGTCATCCCTTTTTTGAGATTCAGGGAGAAAATATTTATTGTCAAGTTCCTGTCACCCCCAGCGAAGCAATTTTGGGTAGCGCGATCGAAGTTCCCACCATTGATGGTTTGGTTAAGGTTAGCGTTCCTAAGGGAGTGCGATCGGGTCAAAGATTGCGGCTGGCAAATAAAGGTTACTTTGGTAAATTGGGAAATCGAGGCGATCAGCTAGTAGAAATTCAAATTGTTGCGCCTCAGGATATTAGCCCTGAAGAAAAGGAACTATATGAAAAATTAAGAGAATTAGAGCAGTTTAATCCCCGTAAAAATATTATTAAGAATTTGTAGCTTTTGTCGCTAGTGGATGTTTAGGTAAGTCAAAAGTCATAGGGGCGAATCGCCCCTACAGAAATCAGAAGAGTTATAGCTATCTCAACGAAAGAATACTTGATCAATCGGATTTGGTATTAAAGGGTAAGGGATTAATTTTTTCCCTAACTCTGCCAGGTTTACTGTTTTAACTCTGATGAACACCAAGAAAAGATTTATACATAGTAGGTTTTATGCATAAAATACATTTTGGTTATGCACAAAACAAAAAATAAGCAATATTTTGTAACCAAAACTACAAAAAGTTAATTATTTCAATGTAATTCTCTTATTTAGCTTGTAAAAATAGCAATTACTAAATATTTTAGTCACAGCTATTAGTTATTAGCATTATCCATCTTTTTAATTCTAATTTACGGACACTTCGACTATAGAGCAAGTTCAATTATTTCGATTTTCGATTAAAGGTTTGCTGGTTACTGACTAATTTTAATCAACAAGATCCCAGAATCTGATCAATCAAGATCAAATTCATCGACCTAGCGTATATTTATCTTTTTTGTAATTTAAAGTTAATTATGTCCAAACTGTCTCGTCGCAAGTTTATTTTGACCGCTGGTGTTACCGCTGCTGGTACTTTTCTAATGCATGGTTGCAGCTCATCTAACGAATCCGCTCAAGGGAATGCCGAATCAGATCCTGCTCAATCAGTAGCTAATCTAAGTCCTGAAGAAACTCCAGAAGTCACTACTGCTAAATTAGGATTTATTGCTTTGACTGATGCTGCACCTTTGGTTATTGCTCTAGAAAAAGGGATTTTTGATAAATATGGCATGACTGATGTAGAGGTTATCAAGCAAGCCTCTTGGCCAGTAACTAGAGATAATATCGAATTGGGTTCAAACCGTGGCGGAATTGATGGGGCGCATATTCTTACGCCAATGCCTTACCTGATGACTATGGGTACTATTACTCAACAGCCTGTGCCAATGTATATTTTGGCGAGATTAAATGTCAATGGTCAGGGAATCTCGGTAAGTAACAATTATAAAGACGTGCAGGTTCGCCTAGATAGTTCCAAAATGCAGCAAGTCTTTACCCAGGCTAAATCTAACAATAGAGAATTGAATGCAGCGATGACTTTTCCTGGTGGTACTCATGATCTGTGGATGCGTTATTGGTTAGCTGCTGGCGGTGTAGATCCCGAAAAAGATATTTCTGTCATCCCCGTACCTCCGCCTCAAATGGTTGCCAATATGAAAATTGGTGCGATGGAAACTTTTTGTGTAGGCGAACCTTGGAACGATCAATTAGTTAACCAACAACAAGGTTATACGGCTTTAGTTACTGGAGAACTTTGGCAAGATCACCCAGAAAAAGCTTTTGGTATGAGGGCTGATTGGGTTGACCAAAATCCGAAAGCTGCCCAAGCATTACTCAAAGCAGTATTGGAAGCGCAACAATGGTGCGACACACCTGAAAATAAACAAGAAATGTGCGAGATTGTTTCTCAAAACAGATGGTTTAGAGTACCAGTAGAAGATATTATCGCCAGATCCCAAGGCATAATCGACTACGGCGATGGGCGCACAG
>JBHJNW010000125.1:0-7416 GCA_050330395.1 Pleurocapsa sp. | reverse complement strand
GTATTTAGCGATCGCCAATCATTCTAATGTTTACCAACTAAAAAATGGTCTTCTTCGAGATTACCTGATTCAGCAGCTTAAAAATCCTTCTCTCGAAATGATTCTTGCGTAAGTCCTATTGAATTTAATTTAAATAGATTACTGCTTAATTATTATCTTTTAGTTGAGTTAATTCTATTGGTTAAAAAAAATCTTCTATCAATATTTCTTCTAGATTGGTCGGTAATTTATTGGTATTAATCAATGATTTGCAGATCTTGTTCTAATTATCTCTGCACTAATTAGCCAGATTTTTCGCTATCTTTTTATGGGAGAGTAATTTTTCTTCATCCTTCATCCTTCATCCTTTCAAATTATGGCTTTTGCATCAGTAGTACGAGCGATCGAGAAATCGCCTTTAACCAGAGAATTACTAACAAAACTGAATCAAGGGCAGTCTTTGCTACTTAATGGCATTCCTCGTTTACCCAAGGGTATTGTTAGTTCTAGTTTGGCAAATGCCGCAGATAATAATTTATTAGTCATCTGTTCTACTTTAGAAGAAGCAGGACGTTGGGCTGCCCAATTAGAGGCGATGGGGTGGCAGACAGTGAATTTTTATCCTACCTCTGAAGCCAGCCCCTATGACCCTTTTGACCCCGAATCAGAAATCACTTGGGGACAGATGCAGGCTTTAATAGAAGTCAGAAGTCAGAAGTACCACAAGGGTATAACATCAGAAGTCAGAAGTAGTGGAATAGCTATTGTAGCTACAGAGCGATCGCTTCAGCCTCATTTACCACCCCCAGAAGTATTTCAGTCTTATTGTCTGACGCTTCAGCCTGGAATGGAAATGACCTCAAAGCAGTTGGATGAATCTCTGGTTAGATTGGGCTACGAGCGAGTAAGTTTGGTAGAAACCGAAGGTCAATGGAGTAGAAGGGGGGATATTGTCGATATTTTCCCAGTTTCGGCTGAATTACCGATTCGGCTGGATTGGTTTGGGGATGAATTAGAACAGTTAAAAGAGTTCGATCCTGCCAATCAAAGATCTTTAGATAAGCTAGAGCAATTATTATTAACGCCAACCTCTTTTAGTAACATTATTGCCAACAGTATTTTAGAAAATGGTAAGAGTATTGAACGAGAGGGGCGCGCGGGAAACCCGCGCATACCCAATCGAGTTGTTGAAAGCTATTTAGATGATGCAGAATTAGCAACTTTACTAGAAGGGAATCCTCCTGAAGGAATGAAGCGTTTTTTAGGTATTGCTTTTGATCAGCCTGCTTCAATTATTGATTATTTACCTGAGAATACTTTAATCGCTATCGATGAATTAGAACAGTGCCAGGCACATGGCGATCGCTGGATAGAATTGGCTCAATCTCAATGGCAAAGTTTAACTCCAAGTCTGCCCAAAATACACGCTGAGTTTCCAACTTGTATAGCTAAAAGTAATAACTTTAACTGCATTTATTTATCAGAAATTGCGGAAGTAAAACCTCGTTTAAATATAGCTAATCCTGACGCGGTGTCGGTACATAATTTACAGGCGCGTCCGATTCCGACAACGCCGCATCAATTTGCTAAACTAGCGGCAATTTTAAGAGGTAAACGAGAAATATATAGCGGGATGACGCTAGAAAAATATCAGGCATGGTTAGTTTCAGCCCAGCCCAGTCGTTCTGCTTCTCTATTACAAGAACATGATTGTCCAGTACAGTTTGTACCCAATCCGCAAGACTTTCGGGCAATTGAAAAAGCGCAAGTTCAAAGTACCGCAGTAGCAGTCAAATATTCTGGTTTAGCAGAGTTAGAAGGGTTTATTTTACCTACCTATCGTCTAGTAGTTGTGACTGATAAAGAATTTTTTGGACAACAAACTTTAGCTACTGCTGGCTATATTCGTAAACGCCGTCGCGCTACTTCTAAAAAAGTCGATCTAAACAAATTACGGCCAGGTGATTATGTAGTTCATAAACATCATGGCTTGGGTAAATTTCTAGAGTTAGAAACTTTAGTACATCGTGAATATTTAGTAGTTAAGTATGCCGATGGGACATTAAGAGTACCCGCCGATGCTTTGGATATGCTAACTCGATTTCGGCAAACGGGAAAGCGTCTTCCAGAATTAGATAGAATGGCAAGTCAGTCTTGGTCAAAAACTAAGACAAGAGTCAAGAAAAATATTAAAAAGCTAGCAGTTGATTTATTAAAACTCTATGCTAAACGCTCCAACCTAGAGGGATATGCCTATCCGCCAGATAATCCTTGGCAACAAGAATTAGAAGATTCTTTTCCCTATCAACCTACCCCAGATCAACTTAAAGCTACTCAAGATATCAAAATCGATTTAGAAAGCGATCGCCCGATGGATCGTTTAGTTTGTGGTGATGTTGGCTTTGGTAAAACGGAAGTAGCTATCAGGGCAATTTTCAAAGTAATTACCAGTGGTAATAAACAGGTAGCTTTACTTGCGCCAACAACTATTTTGACGCAACAGCATTATCACACTCTTAAAGAAAGATTTGCACCCTATCCCATCAATGTTGGTTTGTTAAATCGTTTCCGTACTGCTGCGGAGAAAAAGGAAATTCTACAGCGGTTATCAACAGGGGAATTAGATGTAGTAGTCGGTACACAGCAGCTATTAGGTAAGGATGTGCAATTTAAAGACTTGGGAATGCTGGTAGTAGATGAAGAACAACGCTTTGGGGTAAACCAAAAAGAAAAAATCAAAGCCTTTAAATCTCAGGTAGATGTCTTAACTCTCTCGGCTACGCCTATTCCCCGCACTCTCTATATGTCTCTGTCGGGGATTCGGGAAATGAGTTTAATTACCACTCCTCCGCCGTCTCGTCGTCCGATTAAAACCCATCTTTCCCCCCACAACCTAGAAGTAATTCGCAATGCCATCCGTAACGAGTTGGATCGAGGCGGACAGATATTCTATGTAGTTCCCAGAGTAGAAGGGATTGAAGAGGTTAGCGCACAGCTACGAGAAATGATTCCTGGGATTAAAATGGCGATCGCTCATGGGCAAATGCCAGAGTCGGAATTGGAGTCAACTATGCTTACCTTCAGCAACGGCGAGGCAGATTTACTGGTTTGCACTACCATTATTGAGTCGGGTTTAGATATTCCCCGCGTCAATACGATTATCGTCGAAGATTCCCAAAAGTTCGGCTTATCTCAACTTTATCAGTTAAGAGGTAGAGTCGGGCGATCTGGTACTCAAGCACACGCCTGGTTACTATACCCCAGTAAACAGACTTTATCAGATCTTGCCCGCAGAAGACTCCGCGCTTTACAAGAGTTTAGTCAACTAGGTTCGGGTTATCAACTAGCAACCAGGGATATGGAAATACGCGGGGTAGGCAGTCTTCTGGGTGCAGAACAATCAGGGCAAATGACGCAAATTGGCTTCGATCTCTATATGGAGATGCTGCAAGAAGCAATTCAAGAAATCCAAGGGCAAGAAATACCCAAGGTAGAAGATACCCAAATAGATTTAAAACTCACTGCCTTTATTCCTGCCAACTATATCGCTGATCCCGAACAAAAAATGGATGCTTACCGTGCTATTGCTACCGCTACCTCGAAAAAAGAACTAGTCCAAATTGCAGCCGAATGGGAAGATCGCTACGGGGCAATTCCTCCTGCAACCCAGCAGTTGATTCAGGTAATGGAATTAAAACAGATTGCTAAGGCGATTGGCTTTTCTCGTATCAAACCCGAAGGACAAACCAACCTTGTCTTAGAAACTCCGATGGCTGAACCTGCTTGGAATTTGATGGCGGAGAATTTACCTAAGCATTTACGATCGCGTTTTGTCTATGCGCCGAAGAAGGTAATTGTGCGAGGTTTAGGTATAGTTAAGCCTCAAAAGCAATTAAATGATTTAATTGACTGGCTAGGAACAATTCACAAGGCTTTACCTGAATTAGAATTGGTTTAGGAGTTGTAATAAGACCATGAAAGCATTTTACAAATGGACGGTTGAAGATTACCATCAAATTATTGAATCTGGAATCTTAGAAGGTCAATCTGTAGAACTTTTGGCTGGTGAAATAATAACTATGAGTCCAGAAAAACCAATTCATAGTTCTCGGATTGATACAGTGGCTGACTATTTACGAGGGAAATTACAGGGAACAGCAAAAGTAAGAGAGGCACATCCTGTTACCCTCGATAATTCTGAACCCGAACCTGATATTGCCGTGGTTCGCTTTGATGCAGATAACTATGCCAATCGCCATCCTTACCCTCAAGATATTTATTGGTTGATTGAGGTGTCCAATAACACTTTGAACAAAGATTTAGAAAATAAATCTATAATCTACGCACAAAACGGCATTCCCGAATACTGGGTAATCGATCTGCCTCACAATAAATTTTGGGTATTTACTCAACCAAAACAAAATGGTTATGGAGACAAGCAAGAAATAGTTATAGGGGAGATTAATCCTATTTCATTTCCTGATATTAGTATTGAAGTTAGTAAATTATTACTTAACAAGTAATCATTATATCGCGTTTTGTTTATGCACCCAAAAAAGTCATCGTGCGGGGTTTAGGTATAGTTAAGCTTCAAAAGCAATTAGATAACTTAATTAACTGGCTAGGGACAATTCACAAGCCTTTACCTGAATTAGAATTAGTGTAGATTGGCGTGATGTTTACGTAATTTATAGATGAATATGCAACTAAAACAGCTTTATCATCAAGATTTAAACCTTTGGCGACAAGAGATGATAAATGTAATTCAAAATAAACAATTAGAAAATATGGATTGGGATAATCTAATTGAAGAAATTAATGATATGACAGCAAGTGAGAGACGTGCTTTACGCAGTTATACCAAAAGACTGATCGAGCATATTCTCAAGCTAAAGTACTGGAACAGCGAGAAGGAATATAATCAGCGAGGTTGGAAGAAAGAAGTAATTAACTTTCGTGACGAAATTAACAGTATTTTAGAAGAATCTCCCAGCTTGAATAATTATTTAGAACAGAATTATCTTGATTGGTATAAAAAGTCGGTCAAAGCAATGCGACAAGAATTTCCTATTCCTGATAATAATTTAGTGGATTTAGAAACAATTATGACAGAGGAATATTTTGGATAAATTTGTTTAAAGAATATTTTAAAATAACTAAGTAAAGAAAGTTGCGGTGGGACGATTTCATCTCTTCTGGTTACTAAAAAATGAATTAAGCATCCAACAAATTACGATCGCTGTCTATTGCTTTGTCCATAAATTAATCAAGAATAACTTAGATAAACTAAAAACTAATAGCTTATCTAAACCCATCAATTACAACCTAACAGACTACAGCTAAACATTTCCGAAACGATAGCCTTTGCCATAAACTGTATGAATCAAAGTGCTTTCTCCCTTAATTTCAATTTTACGTCTCAATAGGCGTACCAACGCAGCTAATACATTACTGCTAGGTTGTTCTTCCGCTTGCCACAAATAGCGATATATTTCTTCATGGGTTAATAGTCTGTCTGGGTGCTGCATAAAGTAAGTTAATAGCTTGATTTCTTTTTCCGATAGGTCGATCGCCCTGTCGCTACGATATGCTATCTGATTTTCTAGATCTAGCTCTAAGTCTGCCACTTTCAAGCGATCGCTATGAGGCATTTCTAAACTAGAACGACGCAACAAAGCCCGCACTCTGGCTAATAATTCTCGCAGTTCAAACGGCTTGACTAAATAGTCATCTGCCCCTGCATCCAATCCATCGACGCGATCGTCTATTGTATCCTTGGCGGTTAAAAATAATACAGGGGTACTTAAAGATTGCGATCGCATTGACCGACAGATTTCTAATCCTGACTTATGAGGCAACATCCAGTCTAAGATCAGCAAATCGTACTGATTTTGCAGGGCTAATTCCATTCCTGTTGCTCCATCATCAGCTATATCTACCTGATAGCCTTCTTGCAGCAAAATTCGACTCAAAGGATCGCTTAGTTCAGTTTCGTCATCTACCAATAAAATTTTCATCTAATTTCCCTGTTGCTCCTGCCCTGCTCAAATAATATCTAAAATGATATTGATAAGAGGCAAGAATAAATATAAAAGATCGTAGTTTAATTATGCAATATCGGCGATTTGGTCGTACAGAGTTACAGATGCCCGTTTTTTCCTGTGGGGGCATGAGATATCAATATAAATGGCAAGATTTGCCCCAATCTGAAATACCCACAGCCAATCAGCGTAATTTAGAAGCCACTATTCGTCGTTCATTTGAGCTAGGGATTAATCATATCGAAACAGCTAGGGGCTACGGTAGCTCTGAGATGCAGCTGGGACAAATACTACCTCAGCTACCGCGAGAAAAGCTCATCTTTCAGACTAAAGTCTCTCCCCAGCCCAAAGCTTTAGATTTTCGTCGTAAATTTAAGCAGTCGCTCAACTTTTGCCAACTGGAATATGTCGATTTGCTGGGACTCCACGGCATCAATAACGAAGAGACTTTTCAGCATAGTATACGCCCTGGAGGATGTTTAGACGAGGCCAAGAAACTAAAGACCGAAGGTAAAGTCAGACATATTGGCTTTTCTACCCACGGCTCAACGGAAATTATTATCAAAGCAATTGAAACAGGCGAGTTTGACTATGTAAATCTCCATTGGTATTACATCAATCAGTGGAATTGGCCAGCAATCGAAGCAGCCCGAAGACATGATATGGGCGTATTTATCATTTCGCCTACTGATAAAGGCGGACATCTTTACAATCCACCAGCAAAGCTAGTGGAATTATGCCAGCCGCTTAGTCCAATGGTATTTAACGATTTGTTTTGTTTATCCCATCGCGAGGTACATACCCTTAGTTTGGGTGCAGCTAATCCGATAGATTTTGATGAACATTTAAAAGTTTTGCCTTTATTAGAGCAAGCAGAGGCAATATTACCACCAATCTTAGAACGATTAGAGCAAGCAGCGATCGCCGTATTAGGTCAAGATTGGCTCGATAATTGGCAGGTTGGCCTACCTAGTTATGATAATACTCCTGGTAACGTTAATATGCCCGTGATTTTATGGTTGCGTAATTTGGCTCTAGCATACGACATGATTGAATATGGACAAGCACGTTACAACCTCCTGACTAATGCTGGTCATTGGTTTCCTGGGGCAAAAGCAGATCAGGTGACTCGGTTAAATCTCGAATCTTGCTTAACAGCTAGTCCCTATGCTCAGAAAATTCCTAGCTTACTAGCAGAAACAGACAGGCTGTTAGGAGGTGCGCCCGTCAAACGTCTTTCTCAAAGCTAACGACTTATCGAGGTAACTTATTTAATTGGGTGCGACTCTTTTAGAGAGACAAAGAACTGGGTTTAGAGTGGTATTGCAAGGGGTGGAGGGATAAGAGAACAACGAGCTTGAATCACTTGCTTCATGAGGGGAATCCCATCTTTGTA
>JBHJNW010000124.1:0-51109 GCA_050330395.1 Pleurocapsa sp. | reverse complement strand
GAGATGATGTTGTTGCCGTAGAGTAATGAACCTGCTACTGGTTCTCTGATTCCGTCGATGTCCACTGGTGGTGCTGCGACGAAGGCGATGAGAAAACAGGTTGTTGCTGCTAGTAGTGTAGGAATCATCAAGACACCGAACCAACCGACATAGATGCGGTTATTAGTGCTTGTTACCCACTGACAGAACCTTTCCCAGTTATTCTGGGTTTGAGTTTGTTGTAGTGTAGTTGTCATTGTGTTTATGATTGCGTGGTTTATTTATATTGGTTCTATTTCAAGAACTGGATGGTCAACCAGGTAAAAAATAATGTGTTTTTTCATCCATGTAAGTAAGTTAACCAATATTAAGTACTTTGTCAAGTTATGTAACAAAATTCTTGACGATCTCTATCGCAGGTCTTAGCAGATAGCGATCTGGGAATTTCCACTCGGGGCGTATGCGAAGCGGAGCTAATTCTCTAGGGTATTCTTTAGGAGTCCTTTAGGGCGATCGCTTCCCTTGATGAAGCTAAACTCAACTATCGTCGTTAGCAGTATGAACACTCTCTTAAAGTTTCTGACTATCAAAACGAGAGGCCCATTACTGCTGAGGTTACTTACACTCGCATAACCTAAACTTAGCTGCAAAACAATCTCAGATTACAACCAGCTTCCAAGCTATGACTGGCATGGGAATGTTTTAACCAGTGCGCCGATGCCCTCTCATCAATCCCTGCCAGTTTACAAGCCCGTTTAATCATCCGATGCACTACAAACCGTTGCATCTGATTATAATTGTAGCTACCGACAGCTAAGCAATACTTGTTAATACATCAGTAGCGTGGGTACTGGTATTGACATTGTTGTCAACTTGGCTAATTGTGCCGCTGCTATCAATGATGTAGGTGACGCGCTTAGCATAGCCACCACCATCAACATCATAAGCTTGAGTAATTGCGCCATCACTATCGACTAAAAGCTTAAAAGGCAGACCATACTTCTCTTTAAATTTTTGATGAGATGCTTGGTCATCCCGACTGACACCAAGAACTACCATATCTTTGTTTTGATATTCAGCAATGTTATCGCGAAAGCTCTGAGCCTGCTTAGTGCAGCCAGGAGTATCATCTTTGGGATAAAAATAGAGAACTACTGTTTTGCCTTGGAAGTCTGATAAAGAGACGCTATTTCCTTCATCGTCAATAGTCGTAAAAGCTGGTGCCGTTGTGCCAACTGATAAAGTCATGGTCAATATGTCCTATTAATCTATTCGCATTTAAACTTTAGCGTAATCAGGCTTGTTAGGTTAATCACTTGAGTTTAACTTCTGCTTTACCTAGGCTTAATTTTGATCAGGTAAATAAATACTAGTAGAATATTGACATTAATTTATCGCCAATTGTAGCAACATTTTACCAACTCATAAAAATAATTTAATCTAATATATGAATAGCAGCTATGAACCGAGGATAGAGCCTCGTTCAGGAATTGAAAGAAGTTTAGACAATGGTTTTTATTGGATTGCCAAAATTTTAGCTTTTGCGATCGCAGGAGTGTTGATTTGGATTACAGTTCAAGTCGCGATCGCAGCTATGCCAGCCATCCAAGAATTTGGCTGGAGTTTCCTGTTTACCAGAAGTTGGAATCCCGTTAACAGTCAATATGGAGTATGGCCGGCAATTTACGGAACTCTGGTTAGTTCTTTTATTGCTTTGGCGATCGCAGTGCCAATTGGTTTAGGCGTGTCTATTTTCCTCAGCGAAGACTATCTACCCCCGACTGTTCAAAGAATCATCGTATTTCTAGTTGAGCTGTTAGCAGCTATACCCAGTGTAGTATATGGCTTATGGGGAATTTTCGTTTTGATACCTTTTCTTAAGGGTTTTACTGCTTTGAGAGGTCCGGCAATGCTTCCTGCTGCCCTAATTTTATCGGTAATGATCCTGCCTACTATTGCTGCTATTGCTCGTGATGCAATCATCAATGTAGATCCAGGTCTGCGACAGGCTGCCGTTGGCTTGGGGGCTACACGTTGGGAAGCAATTATCCAGATTATTTTGCCCGCCGCTTCTTCGGGGATTATTGGTGGAATTATGCTGGCTTTGGGTCGTGCTTTAGGAGAAACCATGGCGGTAACTATGCTGATTGGTAACTCTAATCAAGTCAATCCTTCAGTATTTGCTCCTTCTAATACGATTTCATCTCTGTTGGCAAACCAGTTTGCCGAAGCCAGTGGCTTGCAAGTAGCAGCATTAATGTATGCAGCCCTAGTTTTATTTTTTATTACTTTGGTGGTAAATGTTTTGGCGCAGCTACTCGTAACCAGACTGCAAAAGATTTAAACTGCTTTTAACATAGCGCTTTTAAATTTATTTCAACTAAATCCAGAAAATTAAAATTAATGGCTACACCCAGTATTCGCAAAAAATCAGCTGATTTTGAAGTCGTCAGTCTCAAGCGTAACCCAACCTCACCTCGGACTCTGTTTGGCTTAATTATGAGTGGCATTGCTGGCTTATTTACCTTGCTAGCAATTATTCCCCTGTTGATCATCTTGACTTATCTATTGACCAGGGGAATTAGTTCTTTGTCTGCCTCTGTATTCACTGAATTACCCCCTCCTCCTATGGTTGATGGTGGAGGTTTTGGCAATGCCATTTTGGGGACAGTCATTATGGTTGGGATTGGCGGATTAATTAGCGTTCCGCTGGGAATTATGGCAGCAATTTATCTCTCAGAATTTAATGAGGGTAAACCTTCGGAATTGATTAGCTTTGCTACTAACGTTTTGAGTGGAGTGCCGTCGATTATCATTGGGGTATTTGCCTATGGTGCGGTTGTTCTAACCACTAGAAGCTATTCTGCCTGGGCTGGTGGTTTTGCCCTGGCAATCTTGATGTTGCCGATTATTGTCCGTACCACCGATGAATCCTTAAGACTTGTCCCTCAAGATGTACGTCAGGCATCAGTAGGTATTGGGGCGAATAGATATCAAACTGTCTTGCAGGTAGTCTTGCCTGCGGCATTGCCCGCAATTATCACTGGAATCACATTGGCTGTGGCCCGTGCTGCGGGAGAAACTGCACCTTTACTCTTTACTGCCTTATTTACCCAGTTTTGGCCTAACTGGAATAACTTATTAGTTGAACCAACAGCTTCTTTGGCCGTATTAGTTTATAACTTTGCGATCGTACCGTTTCAAAACCAGCAGGAATTAGCCTGGGCAGCAGCATTTATTTTAGTACTATTGGTTTTACTGACCAGTGTAATTTCTCGTTGGGCTACAGCACAACGGACTTATTAACTGTATTTACTTTTTAGGAGTCTGACTTCTGACGTTACCGTTTAATAAATGGGTTCAAAGCCCCGTCATTAACGACGATTGGGGGAAGCAGCTTCGCTGCGGGTAAAAGGGAAATGGGTAAAGGATAGAGTTATTTAACTACGTAGTCAATCAATCCCCCCCTTTCCCTGCCCGAAGGGCTTTCTCTTTAACCCTTAACCCACGAATCACCGTCCCCTTTTAGGGCGGTGAGGAGTCAAGTTGTACCCTTGCGGTACTCCTGACTTACATCACCTGCAAGCGTTTTATCCAAACAAGATTTAGTATAAGTCGTGCCATTCATCAATTGACTATTTGCCAGTTGTGAGAGTCATAATTTATTTTTCCTGTTTAATCGCTTGTAATGCAGCCTTAATTAACTGAAAATATGGTGCTTTAGTTACATTAACCTGTTTAGCTTCATCTCTAGATTTACCCAGTAAACCCGTGCGATCGCCCTGACTAACTGCCAAGATATTGCCGCGATCGTTCCTAATACGCAGTTCTTTCACTGTTTTACTGCATACATAAATTCTGCCGCTATGGGTAAACACAGCTTTTTGCACATGATTATTTTCAATCTGGTTATTTAAAGCATTGATCTTGTTGCTTGGTTGTGATTGAGGCAGTTTCACGAAGTCAGAGGAAGCCGCACTTTGCAAAGACGGGGTCTCTCTGACCCCAACTAATTCTAATTCAATCTTGGTAATGCCCTGCCAATGATTTTCTTGCAATTTGTAAGCAATATCCAAACATTCTGGTAACGGACAGTATTCTCCCCATCGCCAAGCTAAGGCTTTAATTTGAGTTGAAGAATTAGCTTCTTGCAGAGTTAGCTTTAAATGACTTTGAGTTTTGCCGATCGCTCTTTGCTCGACAACTTTAACATTGGGTGTCCAGAATACAGGGGTGCTATTACCAATCCCCCAAGGCTGCAAACTTTCAATTTGTTGATAAAGTTCAAAATTAATCTGTCCTAAGCTAGCTTGAGCGTCTATTTTGACCAGCGGTTTGAGGTGTTCCACTTCCAGGCACTTATAAGCAAACTCGCTTAGTCTTTGTTTCACCTGTTCTAAATTAGCGGCGGCAAAACTAAAGCCACCTGCTGCGCGATGTCCGCCAAATTTGCCTAATAAATCGCTGCAATAGTTAAGAGCATCAAATACGTTAAACTCATCAATACTTCTGGCAGATCCGCGAATCATTTGAGGAGATGGTGGCGCAGCTGCTTCTACTGGCTCATGATCTTCATACGTACCAATAAACACAGGAACACCATAACGCTCGACTAATCGCGAAGCAACAATGCCAATCACACCATGATGCCAACCTGCTGCTACGATCACTAACACCCGATCGCGCTGCCAAGGAATCGGAGTAGATTCTACCAGAGCGATCGCTTCTTGTTCAATCTGCTCACATAGTTGACGACGATGCTGATTGATTTGTTCGCACTGCATCGCCCTCATCTTGGCTATTCCAGGATCGTCGGTAGTTAATAGCTCAATGACAATTTGCGGATCGCCAATGCGACCGACGGCATTGATTCTTGGCCCTAAACGGAAACCAATATCATCGGGTTTGAGCTGTTTTTGCGCTTCATCTACTCCCGCTACCTGCATCAACGCTTGAATACCCAGTAATTGTGAATTAGGCAAGGCTCGTAAACCACGCTTGAGCCAACGGCGATTGACTCCCACTAAAGGAGCAAGATCGGCAATTGTTCCTAGGGTAAACAGTTCCATAATCGGGTTAGTTAAACCCTTTAGTTTGCCTAGACTTTGAGCAGTGGCGATCGCTAAAATATAGGCTACTCCTACCCCTGCTAATCCTTTGTAGGGAGAACTGTCTGGTAATAGCTTAGGATTGAGAATGGCATCGGCGGGGGGAAGTTTTTCTGGCAAGTCATGGTGATCGGTGATAATTACGCTTAAGCCTAACTCAACTGCCCTGGCAACAGGTTCATAAGCGGAAATACCATTATCTACCGTCAGAATCAAACCGATGCCGTTTTCGGCAAATTCTTCAACGATTCGATTATTAATACCGTAACCGTCTTTCATGCGGCTGGGAATAGCATAATCTACCTTTGCTCCCAAATGTTTTAAGGCGCGCAACAGTAATGCAGTACTAGTCATGCCATCAGCATCATAGTCTCCACAGATGGCAATTTGTTCTTCATCAGCGATCGCCTGCTTAATTAACTCTACGCTTGCCTCTAAATCGATAAACTCCACCAGGGGAGAGGGCAAATCCTGAGATTCTGGCTCAATATAGGCGTGAGCTTCCTCAGCTGTAGCTATCTCGCGATTAATTATTACCTGCGCTACCAAGGGCAATAGACCAATTGAAACGCCTAACTGCTGGGCTTTTTCGGGCTGAGGTGTGGCAATGTGCCATCTTTGGTTTGGCAAACGTTTCTGAACAGGGCGATAATCTTGATCGGTTTGGCGATCGCTCATGACAAGAATTAAAAATTTACATAGGCAACCAAAAGTATAGCAAGATTAGCTCTTAGCCTTAAAAATACTTCAATTCAGCTACTAGTTGCTAAAATTTGCTTTTGATTCTAACTCTGCTGGTCTAAAATCTGATTCGATTAACTGCTGAAGCTGCTTTTTCCAGTCTCGACCAAGCTGCACCGTAATATCAGAATTAAGTTCTCCCGTACTTTCTACCACCACTTCTCCTGTACCGAGAATTGAACGCACTTCTTCAGCTGCTCGATCATCTCCTGATTGAGCAATAATTCTCGTTTTAGCTAAGGGGTCTTGCCAATTTTTGCTAGCAACTACTCTTGTGTAACCTGCTTCTCTTAGAATATCTAAAGCTGACTGCAAAACTTTTTGATTTTCGGTACTGTCTTGGACTGAGATTCTCAGGCGAGGATTGCTGATGTCGGGTATACCTTCTGAGCTGGCATATTGATTATTAGCGATCTCCTCGTCATCTTGATCCCTAGGTAAATTAAAATGCTTAGTCATTAGCTGATTAATGTTCTGCTGGTTAGGTAGCCAATAGCTAACAGATTCATTGGGGCTATTAAAGTCTCCAGGTAACATCATCATTTTAATTTCAGATCGATCAATTTGCGAAGCGAAATTTGATAGAGCCATTAATTCCCGAACGGTTAAATTAGTATCTAAATGAGATTGGATGATCGAAAGTAATTTAGGAATTTTTACAACCGTAGCGGGTTTGAGAGTTTGCTCTACTGCCGATCGCATCAACATTTGCTGGCGTTGCACTCGCGAGATATCGCCGTACTCATCGTAGCGATAACGTAAAAACTGCATTGATTTATCGCCATCTAAATGCTGGATGCCTTTTTTCAGGTCGATATAAAGGTGCTGACTAAAGTCGTTGTACTTCATATCTTTAGGTATATTAACCGTAACCCCGCCCAAAGCATCAATTAACTTTTCCACTCCCTGAACGTTGACTCGCACATAGCGATCAATATTTATGCCACCCAGTAATTCGCTAGCTACTGCCGCAGTTAAAGCAGGACCACCATATTTATTAGCATGGTTGATTTTTCTAGTGCCATATCCTTCAATATAAACCCGGGTATCTCTGGGAATAGATAACACCGACACCTTCTCTTGTTGGGGATCAAACCTTAACAGCAACATACTGTCACTCAGACCTTCAAACGAGTTGACAAGATATTGATAGCCAGGATCTTGTTCTTGGTATTCAACTTCCTGAGCCTCTAAATCAGAACTAAGAACTTTGATCCCTAAGACTAAAATATTGACAGGGCGATTTAACTCTGGGAGATTTAGGTTTTTCGCAGTCACTGTTTCTGTTTGACTAAAAACCTGTTGTTGTTCATTGCTAAGTTCTGCTTGCTGTAGGGGAGATGCAGTAGACATAGCTACAGCTAAAAATGCACCAACTGCTGCCGAAACGGCAGATAAACTAGCCAAACCAAGCCCAACTAAAATAGCTCTTTTCTTGTTCAATTTCTGGCGGTGGTTTTTACGGGGGTAGTTAATTGAATCAAATTGAGCAGTAGTTTTCTTTCCCGAAGGAGTTGATTGATAGGCTTTTCTAGCTTTTCTAAATGGCACTGGATACCCTCACACTAAATAAAAATAAATTATTTTTAAATGAAAATTAAGATATGTATAAACACAAGTGTAATTTGATCGATATTAACAGCTATCTGTGAGAAAAAATACCCAAAATAAAAGCTACAGTATAAGATCAACTTAACGAAAATGGCAACTACTAATTCATTTAATTCATTTTGCTCGGTTACTACATACTCCCAAAATATTGACCAACGGTCACTCGTACACCTTCGTTTTACGGAGGTGTACGAGTGACTAATTCTAGATTCTTTATTAAGGTAACGACAGGTTCGAGATCAAGTAATTTTATACAAGTTAGTTCATCTTGTCTCGCGAAAATAAACTTTGTTTGCCCAAACGAGACATGAGAAAAGTACAGATCACAAAATAGCCTGTAGTAATTATGGCATTAGCATAAAGTAGGCGGAAAGAGATAATTTCTGATGCACTACCTGCACCCCAAGAAAATAAAGCGTAGGAACTGAGCCAAATCAAAATGAGATTAATCGCTAGTCGGCTCATTTTTTGTTGTTGGCGGAGCAAAGTCGCGTTTGTCATATCTTCTTTTAAACTGACTGTGGGATTTCTGTTGGCTCGATATAAAGTCCAAATAGCAGGAATTACCCCTACAACTGGTAGGAGATAGATCCAAAGCTGAAGGTGTTGCTCCGTTTTTCTGGGAAGGTAAACTTGATTGCTCATCATATTGTTAGTAGATTGTAGATTTAATGTCTAATGCTCGAGGCAATTGAAAGTCAGATTAGCGCGATTGTCTTAGCTGGGGGAGAAAGTTCTCGCATGGGCAGAGACAAAGCTCTGTTGACTTGGGGTGGCAACACGCTGCTAAATCATATTTGTTTGATAGCCAGTGAATGTGCTGCTCAAACTTATGTAGTGACACCTTGGATAGAAAAATATCTAGATGTCGTTCCCTCTAGTTGCCAACTAGTTAGAGAAAAGCTAATTTTAGACTCCCAATCTAATATTCCTCTAATTGGTTTTATTCAAGGAATGCAGCTAGTTAAGACAGAATGGGTCTTATTACTAGCTTGTGATTTACCTTATTTGTCTTCGTCTCAAGTAAAACAGTGGTCGCTAGCTTTGGCAACAGTATTACCCACAGAAATTGCCCTTTTGCCCCGTAATGCCAAAGGATGGGAGCCTTTATGTGGTTTTTATCGTCGAAGTTCTCTGGCTTCACTTGTTGCCTACTTTGAACATGGAGGTCAATCTTTTCAATCTTGGTTGGCCATGCATCCTGTGCAAGAATTATCAGTAAGCGATCGCCGTTGTCTTTTTAACTGTAATACTCCCGAAGATTGGAAATCAGTTCAAGGATAAGGGTCAAGAGAGTAGTGGTTGAGAACAACCAAGTTGCTGTTTATTTCAAATAACCTGCCAAATTTTTACTGGCAGAAATATAAAATAATTATTACTCAAGCAAGAAGTTTTAAATATGGCAAAACCTACTCAGGCTCACTTAGAGCGAATTATCAATAAAAATGATCCCCTAAAAGTTAGGCAACAGACCTTAAGCCAGATGCAATATTATATGGGAGCAAAATTAGTCGAGGTTCGCATAGATCCTCAAAAAGTAATTTATCGTTGGTCAATTAAAAGTCAGGCAGAGCAACAAATCTGTACCCTCAGTGCTTTCTGGGGCGAGTCTCAACGCAAGCTGCTTTCTGGGGAAGAACCCCTATCTGGAGAAGAATTAACTAACTGTGCCAGAGCTAACGCCTCCGCTGGAGTAGAAATGACCGCCAAGCTCTGTGGCTTTGCTTCAAATACGGAGGGTTTCCAAACCAAGTTAAAAGAAACCGCTCAAGAATTAGAATTGCCTTTGGATTCATTTAAACACCTAATTCCATAGTTAACTTCAGACTGACATTGATTTTTCAACTATGTCAGGTATGACATCTTTAGAGCTATGGTTACTGAAAGAATCTTCCAATTTTACTGGGGTCAAATTTACGGCACAAGCTTTTAATTCTGGCTGTAAGGAAATAGGACAGGCTGCTGGATGAGTCAGCAGATTCGCCTCACCGTTGTCTGTCCACAATGCTCCCCAGTGCATCGGGATAAAGACTGTACCAGGGGCGATCGCTTTGGTTACTCTCGCTGCAAAACGCGCTACACCTCGGCGCGATCGCACTTCCACCATCATTTGCTCTTCAATACCTAGTTGGGCAGCATCTCTGGGGTGAATTTCGATAAATGGCTGGGGCTGCTTTTTCATGATTTTTTCAATCCTGCCTGTACGAGTCATCGTGTGCCAGTGTTCATAGAGGCGACCCACAGTTAAAACTAAGGGATAAGCAGCATCAATTGGTTCAGCAAGTCCTCTAGAATGAAACGCGACAAATTTTGCTCGACCATCGGGAGTATTAAATCTGCTATCAGTGTAGAGTCTTTTAGCTATGGGAGTTTCTTCTTTACCTTTGAACAGATTAGAAAATAAACCATTGGCTGCCTCACTATTTTGAGCGACATTTTTGGCAGTATCGCAGGTCAAAGCGATGCTTTCCAAAGGACAGGGCCACTGTATAGATCCTTGTTGCCGTAATCTTCCGTGACTCAACCCACTCATATCGCAGGGACGACCTTGAGTTAAGCTGACAAACTCTTGATAAACTTCAGCCGAGTTGGCAAAGTCAAACTCTTTGGTAAAGCCTAAACGACGACCAACTTCGGCAAAGATCGCCCAATCTGCTCTGGCTTCTCCTGGAGCTTCGCGAAACTTGGAACAAAGGGTAACAACCCGTTCAGAATTGGTCATTGTGCCAGTTTTTTCTCCCCACTGAGCTGCGGGCAAAAGCACGTGAGCAAAGCTAGCCGTTTCCATCGGATAGTAAGCATCCTGTACGATAGTAAAAGGCGATCGCAGCAAGGCTTTTTTGGTTCTAACCAGGTCAGGCATACTGACCGCAGGATTGGTCGCGGCGACCCAAAATACCCCGACGTCTCCTGTTTCCAAGCCAGTAATCATGCTCCAGGCATCTTTACCAGGAAGAGGATTAATACTACCTGGGGCTAGTTGCCAGGCTTGCTCTAATTCGGCACGATGACTGGGGTTTTTGACTAATCGATAACCAGGAAGAATATGAGACAGACCGCCTGCTTCTCTACCACCCATAGCGTTAGGCTGTCCCGTAAGAGAGAATGGTCCTGCCCCTGGTTTGCCAATATTGCCAGTCATCAAGTGTAAATTAATAATACTACAGACTTTTGCTGTCCCCTCAGAAGACTGATTGACCCCCATTGACCATAAGGATAAAACATTGTCTGATTCTGCCCAATAACGAGCTGCTTGTTCCAAATGATCGATACGGATACCGCAGCGACGGGCAACTAGTTCAGGCGGATATTCTTTAATTACCCGAGTGAACTCCGCAAATCCTTGCGTACATTCATCGATGAATAAGGTGTTTAATTCTCCCCAACGCAGCAGTAGATGAGCAATCCCGTTAAGCAAATCTATATCTGTGCCAGGCTGAATTGCTAAATGCAAATCTGCGTCCTTGGCTGTTTTAGTTGCACGAGGATCGACCACGATCATTTTGACCTGACGATTTTTCTTGTGGTGCTGCCGCAAACGATTATAGACAATGGGATGACATTCAGCGGTGTTAGTACCAATCAAAAAGGCACAATCGGTTAATTCCAGATCGTCGTAGCAGCAAGGAGGACCATCCGAACCAAGGCTTTGGATATATCCTGCCACCGCAGAAGACATACAGAGACGGGAATTAGCATCGAAATTGTTAGTACCCAAACAGCCTTTGAGCAGTTTTTGAGCAATATAGTAGTCTTCGCTCTGAAACTGTCCCGAACCATACATACAAATTGCATCTGAACCCTTAGTAACTCTAACTTCTTTAATGCGAGCGACGATTCTCTCTAATGCCTGATCCCAACTAACTCGCTTAAATTCCTCATCTAAGCTATCCCGCATCATCGGATATTTGAGACGGTTTTTATCCAAGGATTCAGCGACTGTACCACCTTTAACGCATATTTTACCTTTACTAGAAGGATGAGAGCGATCGCCTCTAACTTGCCAAAGCGGATTTCCTTGACTGTCTCTTTGAATCGATTTTCCTGGTTGGGCTGGAGGTAAAACTTCTAGTCCACAACCAACGCCACAGTAGGGACACAGGGTTTTTATTGGTTCGCTCACTTTCCTTTTCTCCCAGTTGAATATTTACAAATGTTAAAAGCTTATTTATCCAAGTTTCTTAAGACTTTTGCCAGGTTATATCTTAAAATTCGCCATGATTGCTGCTAATAATCATACTGAATTAAACTTTTGTACTTTACTCCAGCAACCAAAAAGTGCTGAGAATATTTACTGGTGTTCTCAGCACTAAATTAGTAAATCATTTAGTGAATTTAGAGGCGATTAGATGTTTTCAGGCTCCAAGGTAGGCTTAAGTGAAGCAGAAGCTTCATCTTGATGAGCATCGGCAAAAGAACCTTTCGGCTCTTTAAGTATTACAAAACATAGCCCCGCCACTATTAAGGCAGTAACTCCCATAATCTGAAAGAAAACCCTGTCTGCCTGAGCTTCAATCGCCAGATTAGGATCGGCACTACTACCAAGCCAGCCAGGAAGCAAACTGAAAATAGTTAAGTAGGCTACCGCACCGACATTACCGTAAGCACCGACATTACCAGCAACCTGTCCAGTTACGCGACGCTTAACCAAAGGCACAATCGAAAACGTTGAACCTTCACCAGCCTGAACGAAGAAAGAACAGCACATGGTTAAAAGCACCGCAGCAGGCAAAAACCAACTACTAGTAACCTGACTCAACAGCAAATAGCCGATCCCCATACAGGCTGTTAGTACACCCATCGTCATTTTACGACTACCTAATTTATCAGAAATCAAGCCACCGCCAGGACGAGCAGCTAGGTTCATGAAAGCATAACTCGCAGCAATCATCCCCGCAGCAGCTTTGGATAAATCAAATGTTCCTTCAAAGAAAGCAGGAAGCATCGAGACGACGGCAAGTTCTGAACCAAAGTTAACAAAATAGGTGAGTTCTAGAATTGCCACCTGGGAAAAATTGTAGCGATCTTCTGGGGGATAACGTTTCTTGCCTGTCATTAAGTCCTTGTTGACTGCCCAGCAATTATAAGCCTGGAATAAATATAATCCTAGTAAAGCAACCCAGATAATATACATTGTGCCTGTGCCATATAAGGCTAACTTAGTTAATCGCCAAGCTAACAGCATCAAGATGCCAGTTAAGGGTACATTCATCAACATCAAGAACCAAAAATCTTTTTTGGTGGTGACTTCTAGACCTCTGGCACTTCTAGGGCGATGATACACTTTACCAGGAGGAGTATCTTTGGCGTTGAAAAGATAGAAAACTCCATAAAGAGCAGCGATGATACCTGTAGCTGCGATCGCCGCACGCCAGTTAATGCCCGAACCAGGCGCACCAAAAGACAACCAGCCAGCGAAAATAGCTAATGTAAATGCTGAAAAAGCCGAACCGAAGTTACCCCAGCCGCCATAAATACCTTCGGCTAAACCAATTTCTTTGGGAGAAAACCATTCTGCAACCATGCGAATTCCAATTACAAAACCAGCGCCGACAATACCTATTAATAGACGAGAAATTACCAGCTGACTAAAGTTTTGTGCGGAGGCAAACATGAAACAAGGAATTGCTGCATATATTAATAGCAGAGAATAAGTTAGCCTAGGACCAAACTTATCTAGCAACATCCCAATAATGATCCTGGCAGGAATAGTTAGAGCTACGTTGCAAATTGCCAGAGTTTTTATTTGCTCTCCTGTGAGATTTAGATCTGCTTGAACGGTAGTAGCCAAGGGGGGCAGATTGAACCAAACTACAAATGATAAAAAGAATGCAAGCCAAGTAATATGTAAGATTTTGTATCTACCCTTGAATTGCCACATTTCTCCGAGCATTATTTACCTTCCTGATCGTGTCAAAAATTATTACTATATTCAAATGCGTAAAACTTGGAGATCAAATACTAAAGCACTACACAACTATCTTTGGCTAATTATTTGCTTTTGGTTTTACCTATTGCACAAGTAATAGTTGCAGAGCGAATTTGTCTCTTAATTACCTACATCTCTGCCAAAATAGGCGAATTGGCTGTAATCTTTAAGATGTATTTAGCTATCGTTGGGGTAATAATTACATTTACCAAAAGGCTTTATCGTATATTTAGATACCAAAATCCTGCAAAAAGGTAGTTTCCATGTATTTTGCACATAATAAATATACGATTATTGCATATAGAAAATTCAGCTTGTTTGACATACCTGGAAAAATAGTGACCTGAAGAAGAAACGAGTGTCTGCTAAGGGAGCATAATTCTGGAGGCGATCGCTTTGATCTGAGGACGTAAACGTTAAGCGGGAGCTTCTCTAAAGCTCATCATAGCCTGCGAGCATTTTATAATAAAATGTAAAATATTAGCTAACGGTATTTTGAAGTTATTGAGTAACTCAATTGTTGATCAGCTGCGATCGCATCGAGACATACGCGACAGAATGAATATCATCGTCGCAGAGCTTGTAAAGAGAGAGAAGTTCCCTTACCCCCAGCTAAGCGTTCTTACTTCTTTCGTTTATACTACATCAACATAACTGAGTAGAAACTGTAATTGTTAGTCGAGCTTCGTACTTTACACAATTCGACTAGAAAAAAATATGAACTGTTATCGAGCAAACATTATGGAGAAATATTATGGCTAAATTTGTGTTTATTACTGGCGGGGTTGTATCTAGCATTGGCAAAGGGATTGTCGCAGCCAGCTTAGGCAGATTATTGAAATCGCGGGACTATTCAGTATCAATTTTAAAGCTTGACCCATACATTAATGTCGATCCTGGTACCATGAGTCCCTATCAACACGGGGAAGTATTCGTTACCGATGATGGTGCCGAAACGGATCTAGATTTAGGACATTACGAACGTTTTACTGATACTTCAATGTCCCGTCTCAACAGCGTCACTACGGGGTCAATTTATCAGGCGGTAATTAATAAAGAACGGCGGGGAGATTACGATGGTGGTACAGTACAGGTAATTCCTCATATTACTAACGAAATTAAAGAAAGAATCCATCGCGTTGCGAACAATACAGGTTCGGATATAGTGCTGACAGAAATTGGCGGTACGGTAGGAGATATTGAATCTTTACCTTTTATGGAAGCGATTCGTCAGTTTCGTAAAGATGTCGGCAGAAATAACGTAGTCTATATGCACGTTACGCTCATTCCCTGGATTACCGCAGCGGGGGAAATGAAAACTAAACCGACGCAACACTCAGTTAAAGAATTGCGCTCGATTGGGATTCAACCAGACGTATTAGTTTGCCGTAGCGATCGCCCTTTATTTCCTGGAATTAAAGAAAAAATTGCGGAATTTTGCGATGTCGAGGTTAATTCAGTTGTTACTTCCCTTGATGCCAGCACTATTTATGAAGTGCCTTTGATTTTAGAACAAGAAGGATTGGCGCAAAGAACCTTAGAATTATTACAGCTAGAACAACGTCACCCAGATTTGCAAAACTGGCGCAATTTAGTCATTAAGATGAACTCGACTCGCCCTAAAATTCAAGTGGCAATCGTCGGTAAATATATTCGACTTAGTGATGCTTATTTGTCGGTAGTAGAAGCTTTAGGACATGGTGCGATCGCTGCTGATTGCGAAGTAAATCTGCGTTGGGTAAGTGCCGAAGACATCGAAGAGTATGGTGCAGCTAAATATCTTCATGATGTTGGTGGGGTAATTGTTCCTGGAGGCTTTGGCATTCGTGGGGTAGATGGCAAAGTTGCCGCGATCGAATATGCTCGTACTGCTAATATTCCGTTTTTAGGTTTGTGTTTGGGGATGCAGTGCTGTGCGATCGAATGGGCGCGTAATGTAGCTCAACTGAAAGATGCTAATAGTGCTGAGTTTGCACCCGAAACCTCCAACCCGATCATCAACATTTTGCCAGAACAGCAAGATGTCATTGACCTAGGTGGTACGATGCGTTTAGGAACTTATCCTTGCCGTTTAAAACCTGATACCCTAGCTTATTCTCTATATCAGAATGAAGTAATTTATGAACGCCATCGCCATCGGTATGAATTTAACAACGCCTATCGCAGCCTACTGCTAGAAACAGATTACGAGATTAGTGGCACATCTCCTGATGGACGTTTGGTAGAAATTATTGAAATGCCTAGTCATCCATTTTTTATTGCTACTCAATTCCATCCTGAGTTTCGTTCTCGTCCCAACAATCCTCATCCTTTATTTTTGGGTTTAGTTAAGGCAGCCTTGATCAAAAGCAATTTAGCTAAAGAAAAACCCATTCCAATATCCACCCCTACTGCTTAAAAATTAAATAACCCACTAAAAAGTTTTGTATTTATCGATGAAAAATCTCCTTAGAGACTGTTTGTAAAAACAATATAAAGAACAGTCTCTAAGGACATATTGAGTTGTAGAAAAGTAGACAGAAGAGTCAGGCAAATCAAACTGAAATGGAAAGAAGAGCTGATCCCTCAGACGTAAGCGATCAAGTTAAGTGGATTGTCACTTCATATAACTATGATTCGCTTGCTATATTACATTATGGGCAAATTTTAATTAATTTGAACCCGATAAGATAATGTTTGGCACTGAAAATTTCATCAGCACCGTTTTTTGCTATACGGACTATTTATTTAAGGAACTTACTTTAGGTTAAAATTAGAACTAGAGTAACATCCCCTGACTGCCTACGAAAAACATCATCAGCCCCATTTAAAGATAGCAGAACCCCAGGTTAAACCCGCACCAAAACCAGAAGCGGCGATAATATCCCCTGGCTTAACTCTACCGTCTCTTACCGCAGCATCGAGGGCGAGGGGAATAGAGGCTGCCGAAGTGTTGCCGTATTTCTCTATGTTACTTAAGATTTTAGATTGAGGAATTTTCAGACGTTTGGCTACTGCATCCATAATGCGCTGATTTGCCTGATGTAGCAATAACCAATCAATATCGTCAGCGATAAGATTTGCCTGAAACATTGCCTTGCTGATTGCTTCGGGAACTTTTGCTACAGCAAAGCGATAAACTTCTTTACCATTCATTGTAATGGGATTAAAGGTACCGTATTGAGCTGTGATATCTTTGGTTAATGATTTGCGATCGCCACAATAATTCAAGTTAAGTGAGTCATTTTGGCTACCATTACTATACATTCCAAAGCTTAACAGGCGATCGTCATCCACTCTCTGACAGACTGCTGCCCCTGCACCATCACCAAACAAAATGCAGCTAGTGCGATCTGTCCAATCTACCCAACGAGAAAGTACATCTGCACCAATAATCAAGATATTTTTGTATACCCCAGTGCGAATAAACTGAGAAGCCGTAATTAAAGCAAACAAAAATCCCGAACAAGCAGCAGTCAGATCGAAAGCTACCGCGTTACTCGCCTCAATTAGCCCTTGAATTTTACAGGCGCTACCAAACATATCGTCGGGGGTAGAGGTGGCTAAAATAATTAGATCGATCTCGGCGGGGGCAATTCCTGCCATGGCGATCGCACTCTTGGCGGCACTAGCTGACAGTTGACTCAAAGATTCTCTGGGTGAAGCGATGTGACGATTTTTCATTCCAGTTCTGGTAGCGATCCACTCGTCGGAAGTATCTACCATTTGAGCTAGATGATCGTTAGTTAAAACTGCCTCTGGCACAGCCGAGCCGCATCCAGTAATTGCCATACCTGCACCCATGTTGTTCAATGTCTCACTCCGTTACTTGTTTGGGCTATCTATCTAATACCTTTAACTAGCAGTTGCTTCCGTGTGTGTTTCTGCTTCAAGTCTTGGTTGATTATTTGTCTTGATTTTCTCGATTACTTCGTTATCGATCGCTTCTTTAGCTAAGCGGATAGCACTAAAAATCGAGCCTCTACGAGAACTACCATGACTAATAATACAGATTCCTGCTACGCCAAACAATAATGCCCCACCATGTTCGGCACGATCAATACGGCGTTTGATATTCATTAAATTAGGCTTGAGTAAAGCAGTACCTATCTTGCCACGTAATCCTTTAGGTAATTCCTCTTTCATGATTTGCAGCATTACTTCCCCGATCGCTTCGGCAAACTTAAGCACGATATTGCCCACAAAACCATCACAGACAATGATGTCAAATTCACCCGATAAAACATCTCTACCTTCAGCGTTACCGACAAAGGGTATTTGCGGATTTTCGGTTAACAGTTTATGGCTAGCTAGTGCCAGTTCATTACCTTTAGAAGATTCTTCACCGATATTGAGCAACCCTACTTTTGGCTCTTCATTGCCTAAGACATATCTGCTGTAAATTGTCCCCATCAAAGCAAACTGTTCTAGATACTTGGCTTTACTATCAACATTTGCCCCTACATCTAAAACAATTACCGATTTATCAGGAATTATGGTGGGCAAAACTGCACCAATAGCAGGGCGTTCAATGCCTTGAATCCGACCTAATCTTAACAAAGCAGATGCCATTGCCGCACCCGAATGTCCCGCTGAAACTACCGCATCAGCGTCTTTTTGCTTAACCAGATTCATCGCCACATTAATGGAAGCTTTGGGTTTGCGACGAATACCTACCAGAGGTTCTTCTTTCATCGTAATCACATCATCGGCATGAACTACCTTGATGTGTGCTGATTTCTTACCGCCATGCTTTTTAACCAGAGAGTTAATCTGTTGCTCGTCTCCCACCAGTAAAATATCTACGCCTAATTCTGCCGAAGCCTCGATTGCTCCTGCAACAATTTCTTCTGGGGCATAGTCTCCCCCCATAGCGTCTACTGCAATTCTTGCGCGCGATGATCCCATGTAGCAAATTTTATATAAGCCTTACAAATTTTAACAGTTTGAGGTCAAAGATTCCTAATATCTGTCAAAAATGACATCATAAATTGATTTAGCGACCGACATCTCCCATAAAAAAGCTATAAATGATCTTGAGGCTAAATAATCACATTTTGAATTTCAACTGTCAGTAGTTTTGATTTTTATTGCTCCATGCTGGATTTTATTACTTTCAATGCGATCGCACTTCTTAACATCTTTAGAGAGACAAATAATAGCTTACAACCTCTCGAATTATTTCCTTGGGAACAATCGGCTATTTTTGATCTTCCTGTTAACGCTCAAGATGCAATCACCGAAACTTTGGTCAAGGCTTATCTAGAAAATTTAGCCAGCCAAGAATTTAATCCCGAACGTCAAGGGGTATGGGTGCAATCAGGCTGGACAACTCCCATTAGCAACCAGGGGACAACACCGTTACCTGCTGCGTCTTTGACCAAAATTGCCACAACTCTGGCAGCTTTGAGTACCTGGGGGGCAAAGCATCAATTTCTTACTGATATTTACGTGACGGGCGAAATCATCGACAACATTGTCACTGGAGATTTAATTATTCAAGGCAGTGGCGATCCTTTTTTTGTTTGGGAAGAGGCGATCGCTTTGGGAAATGCTCTCAATCAATTGGGTATTCGCGAAATTCAAGGCAATCTTTTGATTAGCGATAAATTCTATATGAACTATGAGGAACAATCTGTCGAGGCAGGAGAGTTATTCAAACAGGCATTAGATTTAAAGCTATGGCAAGCAGAAATCACTCAGCAATATTTGCCAATGCCAGTGGGTACTAAGCAGCCACAAATAGCGATCGCCAAAACAGTCAAACAAATCAATCAAGTCCCTGCCAATGCTCAACTGCTAGTTCGTCATCGTTCTTTGCCTTTAGCAGAAATCCTTAGACAAATGAATATCTATAGCAATAACCAGATGGCACAAATGTTAGCCGACTTAATCGGTGGTGCAGATGCAGTTGCCACAGCTAGTGCGGAGATAGCTGGCTTTCCAACAACCGAAATAGAGTTAATCAATGGTTCGGGTTTAGGCGAAGAAAATCGCATTTCTCCCCGCGCCGTATGTCAAATGCTAATCGCCATAGATCGCTTGCTACAATCCCATTCCTTTAGTACAGCCGACTTATTTCCCACCGCCGGAAGAGATATTGTTGGCACACTACAGGATCGGGGTTTGCCAAGGGGGACAACAATCAAAACGGGAACACTAAATAACGTTAGTGCTTTAGCAGGAGTTATTCCCACCAGCGATCGCGGTAACGTTTACTTCAGCATGATCAACTATGGTCGTCAAGTCGAATATTTTCGCCAACAGCAGGACCAATTATTAAACGAATTAGTTCAAACCTGGCAGCTATTACCCAATAATTGGCAACTATCTCCAGAAAATAACTGGTATCTTGGCGATCCTCAGCGTAACCAATTGAAGATCAATTGAACAGTGCCTCAGCTATCGACAGATTCAACTTAACTCTAGAGAATGTTCTTTAAGAACTTCTAGGGGAATAAAATCCAGCATTGATTCATGGGTAGCTTCTAAGTTAATTGGTGGCGCAAAACCAGCATCGAGAGCTTCTTTCCAACGTGCAGCACATAAACACCAACAGTCTCCTGGCTTTAATCCAGGGAAGTTATACATCGGCATCGGAGTACTGAGATCGTTACCTTTTTCTTGACTAAAGGTCAAAAACTTAGCGGTGACTTGCGCACAAACTATATGAACTCCTCTGTCTTGAGGTCCTGTTTCACATTTGCCAGTACGATAAAATCCTGTCATGGGAGATGTACAGCAGACTTTTAACTCTCCACCTAAAACATTCTTAGCTGTCATGCTTTAATTTTTCGATATATACGGTCATTAATAAATTCTAACTAAATTTGGCGACTGAGAATTAAAGTAAGGGCGAATCGCCCTTACTTTTGAGTTCTGACTTGTAAGAAATGGTATTAGGTATTTCCTGCTTTAGCAATAATCTCTTGTAAAACTGGCGAAAGATTTTCGCTTAGCTTACCAGCGCGGATAAACTCAGCATAAGTATCGGCTTCAATATCAAAAAGCTGTTCTTTGAGCTGTTCCATCGTTAGCGATCGCAAGTTATCATGTTCTCGCTGCATAGTATCGATTTTGTCTTCAATGTTTTGCAGTTGTCCTTTTACTAAACCTTGTTGATAGCGATAGTATTCTGGATCGATTTCTGAGGCTAATTCGTTATTGTTGAGATAAGCCATAACACGAGTCATTGCCACTTTGCGCGCCAATAGTTCAGAATATTCCTGACGTAAAGGCTGATCGCCGATCAGATTCAAGGTACGCAACAACCACTTAGTACTCAATCCCTGGACCAAAAGGGTAAATAGAACTACGCCAAAAACCGTATCGATAATTTCTTGCCTACCTGTTAGTACTACTGGAACACTTAAGGCGACAGCAATCGCAACCGAACCCCTCAAACCACCCCACCATAGAACAGTTTGCTCTCTCAAATTAGTCTTGGTTTGGCTAATTAAATTACTGATATTACCAAGACCAAAAATCACAATGGCTCTAGTAACTAAGACTGCGGCGATCGCCACTATAATTAAATCGAAATTATTCTTGAGGCTAGTAAAATTTATTTGATCGCCAATCAACAAAAACACAATTGAATTGACGAAAAACGCCAAAAAATCCCAAAATTCAGAAACTAATAGCCTAGTGCGGGGATTCATGCCAATTCGTGAGCCAAAATTACCTAAAATAATCCCGACAGTAACCACTCCAATGACTCCCGAACCGCCTAATTCTTCAGTAATTAAGTATGTACCATAAGCTGAAACCAAGGTTAAGGACTGTTCTACTAAAGGTAAATCGAACCTTTGAGTCAGATAGGAAATACCAAATCCGATCAGGCTACCAATTCCTAAACCAATACCAACGAAGGTAACAAAACGAATCATAATGGTTGAGATTCCAAATTCGCCACTTCCCAAAGGAATATTGACCAACAACAGAAAAGCAACTACCGCCACACCATCATTAAATAAACTTTCCCCTTCCATCAGGATAGTCAAACGTTTGCTTGCCCCCAACTCGCGAAACAAAGCAACCACAGATACAGGATCGGTAGCAGACAAGCTGGCCCCAACTAAAAGAGCTGTTGCCAAAGGCATATCGGTAAAATAGCTCAGCGGAAAAGCTACACCAACAACAGAAATAACCACGCCGACAGTAGCAAACAGACTCACAGGAATCAGACTGTCTTTGAGACTGCGCCAGCGGATATTCCAGGCTGCCTCAAATAATAAGGGTGGGAGAAAAATTTCGAGAATTAGTTCTGGTGATAAATTTACCAGACGAATATCCACAAAAGCCAAACCAAGTCCAACTATCACTAATAGCAAAGTATAGGGAATTTGCCGAAACCAGCTAAAGATCCGTGAAATTGTGGCAACGCTCAAAGACACGGACAAAACGAGCAAAAATTGTTCCAGATTTCCTTTGATAGAAACTTCTGTTATGGTTGGTTCGACAGCAAAAAAGATGGTTTCCATAAAGTTAACTAAATAAATACAGTTTCAAGTAAATTTCAATATCAATATGAATCATGATGTAGATTTTATGGGTAATTAGCAAGAAAAGACGGAGCAACTTAAAACTATTTCAGTTTTTAGAGAATTATAGTCATTCTAAATGGAAAACACAGGTTGATTAGTACTACTTCTCATCATTCATGACTCATCGTTTTGTCAATTTCTCAAAACCTACGGAAATTAATTGGTTTCAAAATAAATTTTTAAATACACATGAAACTGAAGGATATACGATCAGCGTAGAAGAGGAAGATCAAATTATTTAACTTTCAGGTTTTGTTTGAATCTTGCTTGTTTGTAGTGGGGCAAGTGCTGACAAATCTTAGTTTCTAAATCATCAATTAAATAAGGCTTGCATAAGTAATCGTTACAGCCTGATGATAAAGCGCGATCGTAGTCTTGTTGCTTTGCCAGACCAGAAACGGCAATAATTGGCATATCTTGAGTTAATACATTTTGTCTTAGCTGGCTGGCTAACTCAAAACCGCTCATCTCTGGCAACACTAAATCCAAGAGGACAAGATCAATCTCGTATTTAGTCGCCAAATCAAAAGCAGTTTTGCTGTCTTCGGCTGTAATAAAATCAAATTTCAAAAGTATCAGTGCGTGAGAAATAAATAGCAAGTTGTCAACGTCATCTTCCACAGCCAAAATTATTGGAACTTGAGAATCTGCTGCTTGAATTTTTTGACGACGCGGGTTTAAATTCATTATTAGTCTACACAACATGATGACTTTTATACTAACGGTAATTAGTTTAAAACACCGAAAATTTTCCTGAATAACTTAAATCCAGACTATGCTATAAGATATCTGGCAACTTTACAAATCTTGATATCTTATCAAAGGCAAGACTGCTCTTAAAATCGACCATCATCATGACCAACACCCTGACTCAAAAAACCGACAATCAACCATACAAGATCGAAGAATGGAAAAGGGGTTACGATTCACAACCCAATGAATACGAATATGAAATTACCGAAATTGAGGGAGAAATACCGGCCCAATTGTCTGGGACACTGTTTCGTAATGGGCCTGGCTTATTAGACATTGGAGGTGCGGCTATTCATCATCCTTTTGATGGAGATGGCATGATTAGTGCGTTTTCCATCAAAGATGGTAAGGCTTATTATCGCAATCGCTTTGTGCAAACTGAGGCTTATGTTAACGAGCAAAAAGCGGGAAAGATTCTTTATCGGGGAGTTTTTGGGACTCAGAAGCCTGGCGGTTTCTTTAATAATATTTTTGACCTCAAGCTAAAAAATATTGCTAATACTGGGGTCATTTATTGGGGGGGCAAACTACTGGCTCTTTGGGAAGCAGCTGAACCTCACCGCCTAGATCCGCGAACTTTAGAGACGATAGGTATCGAATATCTTGACGGTGTTTTAGAACCAGGTGATGCTTTTGCAGCCCATCCTTGGGTAGACCCTAGTTGCGTAATGGATGATGGCGCACCATGTTTAGTCAACTTTCGGGTAGACCCAGGACTATCAAGTAAAATAACCCTGTTTGAATTTGCTCCTGATGGTAAATTACTGCGTCGCCATTCCCACAGTATTCCTGGGTTTTCTTTTATTCACGATTTTATTATTACGCCTCACTACGCCATCTTTTTCCAGAATTCTGTTGGCTTTAATCCTCTACCGTTTTTGCTAGGAATGCGTGGTGCTGGAGAATGCGTTGAGTTTCAGCCAGATAAACCAACCACTGTAGTCTTAATTCCTCGCGATCCCAACAACCAAGAGGTTAAAACCTTTAGCGTAGAATCGGGCTTTGTGTTTCATCATGCCAATGCGTTTGAGAAAGATAACCAAGTTTGTATTGATTCAATTGCCTATCAGACTTTACCTCAAGTACAACCCAACTCTAACTATAAAGAAGTTGATTTCGATAGTATCGATCCAGGACAGCTATGGCGATTTACCCTCAATCTGGATAATAGTACTGTTGAGCGTCAGATGCTCGAAAGTCGTTGCTGCGAATTTCCGACTCATAATCCTGGTAAAGTTGGTCGAGAATATCGCTATTTATATATAGGTGCTATACCCAGTGATCTAGGTCATAACGCACCATTACAGGCAATTTTGAAATTAGACCTAGATACAGGAGAACGTCAGATACATTCTTTTGCTCCAGGTGGCTATGTTAGTGAACCCATTTTCGTACCCAAGCCCAATGCTGAAGCAGAAGATGCAGGCTGGATCTTAACTGTGGTTTATGACGGCAACAAACACCGTTCTACGCTAGCAATCCTAGATGGGGAAAATTTAGCAGGAAAAGCGATCGCTCTACTACATCTTAAACACCACATTCCCTATGGTTTACACGGTAGCTGGTGTGATGAGGTGTTTATTTAAAAGCAGAAGTTAAGCATAGTTTAACTATCTTCCCGACTCCTTTTTCCTCTACTCTCTTAAAACATACCCGACACCCCGTACTGTTTGAATCAGGCGGGGTTCTTGCTGCTGCTCCAGTTTGAGCCTTAAATAGCGGACATAAACTTCAATAATGTTCGAGTCGCCCATAAAATCATATCCCCAAACTCGCTCTAAAATTTGGTCGCGGGTCAATACCTGGCGGGGGTGAGATAATAGATACTCTAAAAGATCAAATTCTTTGGCAGTTAATTCAATTAAGCGTGAACCACGAAATACTTCGCGGGTAGAATGATTGAGCGTCAGATTGCTAAATTGCAACAGGTTGATTTCTGATTCAAGATCGCGACGTAAATTGGCTCGTACTCTTGCTAATAATTCTTCAATACTAAAGGGTTTGATTATATAGTCGTCTGCACCAGCATCTAATCCAGCAACGCGATCGCTTACTTCATCTTTAGCAGTGAGCAAAATAATTGGTACTTTATTCCCTGTCTGACGTAGACGACGGCAAATTTCTGGTCCTGATATGCCAGGTAACATCCAATCAAGCAGAATTAAATCTGGCTGAATTTCTCTAGCGGAAGATAATCCAGTGAAGCCATCTGCTGCATGAGTAACTTGATATTTTTCCAACTCTAGTTCCATCTTGATGAACTGAGCTAGCTTGACTTCATCTTCTACGACTAAAATATGTGAGATCATAACCTATCAGTCCCGTCAGGCGGGAGAGAGATAATTAGTAATTAGCAATCAGTTATTTGTTTTTCGGTAATCGAAGTGAATTATGGGAGTTAATTGGTCCCAAAATTTTGTTCAGTTCACGCAACTGTTCGGCGGTTCCCATACAAATAAAGGCATCTTGCTCTAAAATTTGTGTTTCTCCCGTTGGCCCTGCAATTAGGTTGCCATCGCAACGGCGAATTGCCAACACTAAAGCTCCTGACTGCAACCGTAATTGTGCTTCTCTTAAAGTTTTACCGACATAGGGACAGTCCTGAGAATCGATCAAAAATTCTTCCAGGTAGTAAGAACGGTTAGACCCAGTAATGATCCCATCAACAAAATCCATTACCTGAGGTCTGAGGGCTGCTGCTGCTAGTCTTTTGCCACCAGTGATATAAGGTGAAACTACTGCATCCGCGCCTGCACGCTGAAGTTTTTGTACGGCTTCTTCATTGCTAGCGCGAGCGATCGCCCTAATCCGAGGATTGAGAGTCTTGGCTGACAAAACTGTATAAAGATTTTCCGCATCGGAGGTTAAAGCCGTTACTAAACAAGTTGCTCGCTCAATCTTGGCACGCACCAAAGATTCATCTAAGGTAGCATCTCCCAAAATTACGGTATATCCAAGCTGCTTAATTTCTTCTACTTCTTCGAGATTGTTATCAATAATGACAAAGGGAATTCCCTCGGCAGCAAATTCGCGGGCGACATGACGACCTGTACGCCCAAAACCACATACTATGTAATGTCGATCTAAAGATTCAATCAAACTCTTCTCCTGTCTTAGTTTGATTCCCTGCTGAAAATAACCTTGAATTAAGGCTTCTGTAAAACGATTAACTATATAACCAATAGTTAGCAAACCCATTAAGATTAAGGCAACAGTAAATAACCGCCCCCTCTCTCCCAGCGGATGCACTTCGGAAAACCCCACCGTAGACAAGGTAATCACGGTCATGTAGGCTGATTCAGAAAAGCTCCACTTCTCGACCAGCCAATACCAAAGAGTACCGACTAGGACAATAATGACTAATACTACAGCACCCCTGACCAATTCCTTGCGTAAACGACCATACTTTTCCTCAAAGGTGTAACTATACATTCAAATATACATTGAACAATACGTTCAAAATTCGGTGCTGAGTTTGACAACAGTTTTGCTTAAAATTAATTACATTAAGATTAAGTCTGGTTTAAAACAAGACAATCCCAGTAATATCGAATGACAATTGTCATTTTAAATGCATTTTCCGAAAAGATAAATTTTACTTAGGAGCAACCTGTGATTCAATCCACAATTTTAGAAAATTCTTTATCTGCTTTTAGTGCTGAATTTGATCGCGATCGCTTTGACAATAGCGTTATGCAAACCTATGGTCGTTTTCCGATCGCTATGGAAAAAGGCGAAGGCTGTCGTCTTTGGGACACTGAGGGTAAAGAGTATCTTGATTTTGTGGCGGGAATTGCCACTTGTACTCTAGGTCATGCTCATCCTGCTTTAATTGCCGCGGTGACCGAACAAATCAACAAGCTACACCACGTTTCTAACCTATACTATATCCCCGAACAGGGACAGCTAGCAGAATGGTTGGTCAATCACTCCTGCATGAACAAAGTATTTTTCTGTAACTCTGGGGCAGAAGCTAATGAAGCAGCCATCAAACTAGTCAGAAAGTACGCTCATACTTATTTAGATCAGGTAGAAAATCCGATTATTTTAACTGCTAAATCTAGCTTTCACGGACGTACCTTAGCAACAATTACGGCTACAGGACAAGAGAAGTATCAGCAGGGTTTTGGTCCTTTACCGACTGGTTTTGCTTATGTTCCTTATAACGATATTACTGCGGTCGAAAACGCGATTATTGACCTTGATGAAGGTACTTTAAGCCGAGTAGTCGGGATCATGATTGAACCCCTCCAAGGAGAAGGTGGGGTACGTCCAGGAGATTTAGAATATTTCTTGAGACTGCGTAAAATCTGCGACGAAAATAATATCTTGTTAGTGTTTGACGAAGTACAGGTGGGTATCGGTAGAAGCGGTAAACTTTGGGGTTACGAAAATTTAGGGATTGAGCCAGATATCTTGACTAGTGCCAAAGGTTTAGCAGGGGGTATTCCCATCGGGGCAATGCTTTGCAAAGACTTTTGTGCTGCATTTGAACCAGGTAATCATGCCAGTACTTTTGGCGGTAACCCTTTTGCTTGTGCTTGCGCTTTAGCCGTATTACAAACTTTAGAAGACAACGGCATCCTACATAATGTTCAAGCACGTGGAGAACAGCTAAGGGTTAGACTAAGAGCGATCGCCAAACAATATCCTGCTTTATTTACCGAAGTTCGTGGTTGGGGTCTGATCAATGGCCTAGAATTACGTTCTGATCTTGATTTAACTTCGATTCAAGTCGTTAAAGCAGCAATGAAGGAGGGTTTATTACTCGCTCCCGCAGGACCAAAAGTACTCCGCTTTGTTCCTCCGCTAGTAGTCTCGCAAGGTGAAGTAGACCAAGCCGTAGCTATCTTGGAAAGCGTAATTGAGAAAATTGTTTAGTTTTAAAACCTTCAATCGTTGAGCGAGGTGACAATCATTAAACTGTTACACCATCCATAACGTTTATTTGGCAAATAAGTAAAAATTTTAGATGGATGTGTGAGGAGTGAACTATCAAGAAGCTTGTTTTTGGGATCGAAACTAGGACAGAACCCCAAAAGCAAGCTTCTCTCTTTTTATTTAGCAAGTTAAGCTGTGGCATCAGTTGAAGTTTCTGCCAGATTGTTTTTGCTAAAAATCGTATCGGTGACGATATGGGAAAGCAAACCTACTGGACCAAAAAACAAACACAAGATTAAAGAATGGATTGTCCAAATCTTTTTTTCTTGCCCTTGTTGATAAATCCATCTGCCAATAAATAAATCCATCACCAGAAAGTGAACCCATCCCGCCCCTGCTGCACCTTCTTCGGCAAAAAAGCGAGCAATATCTGCTAGCTGAGGATTTACTAAGGCTGCTGCGGATTCTGGCTCAACTGTAGCTACCAGATAATAAGTATATGCGCCAATTAAGGGCAAGAAAGGTAAATAAGAACTCATTACCTTTTGAGTAACGTTCCATTTAGGAAACAAAATCATCATTGTCCAAAAGGGCAAGATGTAAAGATTAGCTAGATCGAAAAGTTGAGCAGAGGTCATTTTTTTCAGAATCAGGGATGAAGTACTTAATATCACCCGTATTATAGGTCAAATGAGAATAGCACTCGCAGCAAAGGTTAAGACACGTCGCTCAAAAGCTAATGGCTAATGGCTAATGGCTAATGGCTAATGGCTAATGGCTAATGGCTAATGGCTAATGGCTAATGGCTCGCTTTACCTTATCTTTCATATTGCGATTGGCAATGAGAATCATCAATTGTGGATCTTGTTAGGACAAGTACTAACTAAATGATTTCTGTCGAACGCAATGCGGTTAAATCCAATGCTTGTAATTGTGCATAAGCGTTTTCAATATAGCCTGTACCTCTTAAATAACCAGTGTTTGCCCCAGGAAGAATATATTTAAGGGTTTCGGCATTAAAGCGATCGCGCAGTTTGGCAACACTAGTTAACTGTCGCCACCAATGAAAGGTTTTTGCAGTACGTAAAGGAACGATCTCAGTGGGAGATTTAGGTAATAAATGTCTACCAGTAAACAATACTCCTCCCTGCTGCTGCCAATAGAGACAACTAGCACCAGGAGAATGACCAGGAGTCCAAATTACCTCTAGTTCGGGATTAACGGCCAAACTGTCAGAGAATGAGCTAATCTCAACCTCGGGCAAAAGATAAGCCTCCTGTTCTTGTAATATGACTGAACAATTGAAAGCCTGCTGCATTTGCATCACGTTTTTGCCAATTGCGCCTCGATGGCTAATAATCAGGGAACTAATTCCGCCTTGAGATTGTAAAAATTCTTGATTTACTTCATTCCAAGCAGGACAATCTACGAGAATATTGCCAATTTTATCTACAATTAAATAAGAGGTAGCACCGAAAGTATCTCGATTAGGAGCGAACGCAAATATTCCTGGCATAATAAGACGAGGAGATTTAGTATTGCCAAGGCTTGCAGTAATTTTGGTCGAGTTTTGGGGCATGCTATAAATTGAGCTAGTTTAAATTATTGTCTGATGGCATTTTTATTTTATATTCATATATTTATTTAATAATCTGGTTAATCCACTGTCTAAAACAACGATCGCCAAAAGAATTTTCAAAACAGATTCGGAACGCTTCTTATGAAACTCTGGTTAATTTTAATTATCTTAAGCCCTATTGCTTACTTTATTGTCAATCGAAGTATAAAAGATAAAACCACTACCCCGGTTTGGTTATGTTGGTTAGTGATTATGTTGCCTTCGTTTATTTGGACAGCGTGGACATATATTGTTGGAGAAGAACAGCCTTTACCTATACTAGTGTTTTTAATTCCTTTAATTTCTTGTACTTTTTTGTATGGTTGGTTGGTACAAAGAGGTAAACCTACAAAAGCGATTCAAAAACCTGCCGCCGAAAAAATCCCTAAGCCTGGTATAGCTGCCATGGTCACCAATAATCCGCCACCTCGCCCGATTGATAGTCAGGAAGAAACAACTCTACGTAACTGTTTTCCCTGGAATATTTATTATTTACAAAATATTGATTATCGTCCGCAAGCAATTTTCTGCCGCGGCAAGCTGAAAACCATTCCCGAAAAAGCTTATGACGAAATTAAAGAAAATGTGGAACAGGCTTTTGGCGATCGCTTTTTTCTAATTTTCCAAGAAAGTCTGAAGGGAAAACCGTTTTTCGCCCTAGTACCTAATCCTGAAGCCCAAGCGGCTGAGGAGGGTAAACTTAATCATGATTTGCGGCGCGGATTTGCCATCACCCTGTTTTTGATTACTCTATTAACTACGACAGTGGCAGGGGCTAGTATTGACGGTACATCTTTTGAAGAATTACTGTCTAATCCAGTCACACTAGTTCAAGGGTTTACCTATAGTCTGCCACTATTACTGATTATTGCTCTCCAGAAATTCAGTCACTATTTTGTGGCTGCATACTATGAGATTCGTACTACCCTGCCTTATTTTATTCCCTTCCCATTTTTACTTGATAGTTTTTCTTTGGGAACATTAGGCGCAATTGTCCAGAGGCGATCGCCGATTCCCCATCGTAAAGCCCTATTTGATACGGCAATTGTTGGTTCTTTATCTGGTTTACTAATTATTGTGCCTGCCTTAATTTGGGGGTTTTCTCTTTCAGAGGTTGTTCCCCTTGATGATTCATCGATGTTTAATATTCAAGCTCAAGATCCTCGGTTGTCTTTTTTGCTTAGTCTATTGGCAAAACTGGCCTTGGGTTCAGCTTTCACAGCAGAAATGGCAATTAAATTACATCCTTTAGCGACGGCAGGCTGTGTCGGTTTGTTTATCACTGCCATCAATCTGATGCCCATCGGGCAGCTAGATGGAGGACATATTATTCACGCTGTGTTCGGACAAAAAACCGCGATCGCTGTAGGACAAGTTACCCGTATCTTAGCTTTGCTGTTTGCTTTGATCCATCCTTACTTTTGGGTTTGGACGATTATCATGTGGTTAATTCCTTTGATCGATCAGCCTGCTTTGAATGATGTTACCGAACTAGATAATAAACGAGACTTATGCGGTTTAATGGCTCTGGCATTATTGATTGTAATCATTTTACCTGTTCCAAGTGCTTTGGGAAATTTGCTGAACATTTAACGTTTAGCCGCTAGTACCGCTAAGCGGAAGTCATAAGTACCACAAGGGCGATCTCGCCCTTGTGGTCCTAAAGGACTAACTGCGTGTCGTCCTTTAGGATAAGCTTCGCAAATGCTTTAGCATATAACATCAGAAGAGTTATAGCTATCTCAACTAAAAAATCCCCCTAAAATCTAGGAGGATAATTAATTTATATATAGATTAGATAGATTAAATTTAAAGCTACACGCCTCGTTTTAAAGAGATTTCTACTTGCTTGAATTCTTGATCTAATCGCTTTTTAAGCTTTTCTGGTACAGGGCGATTGCCGTAAGAACTATAGTAGCCAGCGATCGCGTTTAAGGCGGTTTGCATAGTAGTGAAAGAACGTAAACCAGAGGTTTGGGAGTTACGACGATAGCGAGAAGCATAATCGCTAATTTGTCGGCGTGCTAAAGTGACTACTTCTTTTTTATTCGCAGCATCATCAGGTAAGTCAATTGCCGTTCTTAAATTGTCTAATACTGCGATAGTATCTTCGCGAAAATTGCCAGATAATCCCGAAGGATTGGAACTACAGCCCATTAAGCCGATCGCAACTACTAAAACTAGAGCCAGTATGCGAGATAAGTACTTTTTTGAAAACATAATTTTAGATATAGTGATCCCAGGTTCAACTTATCCTATCAAGAAATTGACCGTGAGATTTGATGATTGCAAAGTTAAGTCGCAGACTCGCTTATTTCCCCCATCTCGCCAGCTTTTGGGATAAGCCCGCTCTCAAATTAACCAAAGCGTCCACTTACATACTGTTGAGTTGCTTCCTCTTGGGGATTTTGGAAAATTTGTTCAGTTGAGGCAAATTCCGCTAAATAGCCCTGGCGATTTCCTCCCTCTACTTCAGTAACGTTAAAAAATCCTGTATAATCTGCTACCCGTGATGCCTGCTGCATATTGTGAGTCACGATGACGATCGTATAATCTTCTTTCAACTGGTGGATCAATTCTTCGACCTTGAGAGTGGAAATCGGATCTAAGGCAGAACAAGGTTCATCCATCAATACTACCTCAGGTTGCAGCGCAATAGTCCTAGCAATACATAATCTTTGCTGTTGTCCGCCACTAAGAGCTAAACCGCTCTGCTTGAGTTTATCTTTAACCTCATCCCACAGGGCTGCACTACGCAGCGATCGCTCTACTAGCTCATCCATATCATCTTTATAGCCGTTGATCTTGGCACCAAAGGCAATATTGTCATAAATAGATTTTGGGAACGGGTTTGGTCTTTGAAAAACTATCCCAATCTTGCGCCTTACTTGCACTGGATCGATATCTTTGCCGTAGAGGTTTTGATTATGATAAGTAACCAATCCCTCTAAACGAAAAATTGGAATTAAATCGTTAAGACGGTTGTAACATCGCAACAGCGTGCTTTTGCCACAGCCAGAAGGACCAATAAAGGCAGTAACTTTGTTTTTAAATATATCTAAATAAATGCCTTTTACTGCTAAAAAATTACCATAATACACATTGACATTTTCTGCTTGCAGAACCGTTTTCGTCTGATTAGCAGTCTGTTGGTCGTAAATCATAAAACCTTCTTGCTCTTAATATCTCTGATTTATATATTCGGTCTATTCACTGAATGTCATTGAAATTAATCATAGTCGTTTAAAGTTATAACTATTTTAACTTTTCGTTAAAAGATTTCTTAGCCAATCCTTAACCTATCTTGGAAGCTTCGCTTCAGAGGCTGCCAAGTGAGATTTGCAGGTAGCTAAAATAGCTTACATTAAATCTGGATAATTATAAATACTGACGATTTAGGTTAACGCTCTAGCAGTCTAAGTCATTGTTTGGGCAAAGATGATCATGCTAATCGTTTAGGATCATTTTGATCCCCAAAATGATCCATTCTGCCACAATTCCGACCAGCGATCGCTTAACTGCGGTTGAATTGAGACTACCGATTGCTAAAGCAGCACCAAGACTACGAGCTAATTTTTTAACAAATATTTACAATAAACAGTAAAGCGTAGCGTAAACAACCATGATTAATCTTACCTATTTAGATAGTAATTCCTGGCTCATAGAAATTGATGGCAAGAGAATCTTACTTGACCCCTGGCTAGTCGGAAAGCTAGTCTTTAGCAATCAGGCTTGGCTGTTTGAAGGCACAAAAAATCATCCTCAGCCAATTCCCGAAGATATAGATCTAATTCTTCTCTCCCAGGGCTTAGAAGATCATGCACATCCCCCGACTTTGAAACAGCTAGACAAAAATATTCCTGTTGTGGCATCTCCCAACGGGGCGAAGGTAGCCAAAGCACTCGGCTATATGAGCGTAACCGCTCTCGAACACGAAGCAACTTTTCGACTAGGACAAGTAGAAATCAAAGCTGTTCCTGGTTCGCCAATTGGTCCTACTTTAGTCGAAAATGGCTATATCATTACAGGTTTAGCATCAGGCAAAAATATTTATTACGAACCGCATGGATATCACTCAGACTCGCTCCAGAAAGCTGCACCGATTGATGTAATTATTACTCCCATTATCAATCTCAAGCTACCCTTGGTGGGGGCAGTAATCAAAGGACAAGAAGCAGCCTTAGAAGTCTGTAAATGGCTAAATCCCCAGGTAATTCTGTCTACCGCAGCAGGCGGAGATATTGATTTTCAGGGTGTTATTACGTCAATGCTAAAAGCCGAAGGCACTGTCGAGGAATTTAACCGTCTTTTGCAACAGAACAACCTGACTACTAAAGCAATCGAGCCTCAATCTGGAAAAACAATTGAACTATCTTTGGTTTAATTATTGCTCATCTCTAAATAGCAAATATCAATATTAGTATAATTTTGGCAGCAGCGATCGCCACGATCACATGAACAATAGACGGATTTCAATTTCCCTGACCAATATTATTCTGCTGGTTACCCTGCCTTTGCTCTTGATTCTATTATGGCAATTAAGAAGCTTAATTGTCGTGCTAATGATCTCGATCGTACTGGCAGCAACGCTAGCTCCACTAGTAAATACCGCCCAAAAAGCTGGACTGCCAAGATTTGTAGCTGTTTTAATGGTTTATGCAGGTTTAATCGCCACGTTAACTGGTTTTGGGCTAATTATCGGGCCAACAGTTGTCGAGCAAATTCAAAGCTTAATCGGCAGGTTTCCGAGTTATCTAGAAACATGGCGATCGCTTTTATCGGGATTGATTCTACGTTTCGGCATGAGCGAAACAGGCGCACCAGACATTATCAATCAATTACTAGACGTACAAGGGTTAATCTCTTGGGCAATTCGTTCTAGTCAGCAGTTAGTAGTTCGTTCCTACAGTGTCACTAGAGGCATTATCGGTAGCGTTTTTAGTGCTTTGTTGGCTTTGTTGCTCTCGGCTTATATGCTCTCGGCTTCCAAGCAATTATTAAAAGATATTATTAATCTTTTCCCTCATCCTTGGAACCAGCAGTTAGCTGAACAAATTGAACCAGTAGCTAAGAGAATGGGTGGCTATATCCAAGGCAGGATTTTAGTTTCGGGAATTTTAGGAGTCTTAATTAGCGTCAGCCTCAGATTTTTGGGCTTATCTGAGTTGGCTTTAGGTTTGGGAGTAATTGCTGGGTTTACTAACTTAATACCTTTTTTTGGACCAATTTTAGGGGCAATTCCCGCTTTGATTGTGGCTACTTCTCAAGGAGGGCTTACTTTTGTCTGGGTATTGCTGTTATTTACCATTGTGCAAAATTTAGAAACCTACGTTCTAGATCCTTTATTAGTTGGCAATTCGGTTAAAGTTCCTCCTCTCTATCAACTATTGGCTGTGTTGGGTGGCGCGCAGGTATTAGGCATTATTGGCGCACTGATTATTCCACCTTGGGTAGCGGGAATGGGGGTGTTGCTAGAAAATCTTTATATCAAACCCAAGTTAATCGCCGAAGGACATCATGATTTAGAGTGAATATAGCACTACGCATTAAAGTTAGGACATTCTCCCAACTTGAAATCAGCTAGCTGTAAACTTCTGATGTTATATGCTAAAGCCCGTGCATGATTAGCTCCTTACGTCCTAAAGAATTAGCTAAGCGATCGCCCTTGTGGTACTTGCGCTATAGCTGTTGGCTAAATTGATTAAATTTATCTCTAAAGGCGAAACAAGGGTGAAGGGAAGACGGATAAAGAAGATTAATCAATTTTACATCTGAAAATTCAGGTAATCTAAAAGTTAGAGAGTCGATTAATTTTAGTTTTATAAGTATGGATATCAAAAATGGTTTTGTCGCTACGGTGGGGAATACTCCCTTAATTCGTCTCAACAGCTTTAGCGAAGAAACAGGCTGTGAAATATTGGGAAAAGCCGAATTTCTTAATCCTGGCGGTTCGGTAAAAGATCGGGCTGCTCTATATATCATCGAAGATGCAGAAAAAAAAGGATTGCTAAAACCAGGCGGCACAGTAGTCGAGGGAACAGCAGGTAATACAGGTATCGGTTTAGCTCATATCTGCAATGCTAAAGGTTATAAATGTCTAATTATCATTCCTGAAACCCAATCTCAAGAAAAAATTGATACCCTAAGAACTTTAGGTGCAGAAGTGCGTCTTGTCCCCGCAGTGCCTTACAAAAATCCCAATAACTATGTCAAAGTATCGGGACGGGTGGCAGCAGAATTAGATAACGCTATTTGGGCAAACCAGTTTGACAATTTGGCTAACCGACAGGCACACTACGAGACTACGGGACCAGAAATCTGGTCGCAAACCGATGGTAAGATTGACGCTTGGGTAACTGCCACTGGTACAGGTGGAACTTACGCAGGAGTATCAATTTATCTCAAAGAAAAAAATCCTGATATTCGCTGTATACTTGCCGATCCTATGGGTAGCGGTCTTTATAGCTACGTCAAGACAGGAGAAATAAACCCTGAAGGAAATTCAATTACCGAAGGTATTGGCAATAGTCGAATTACAGCTAATATGAAAGGTGCGCCCGTCGATGATGCAATTCAAATTGATGACCATGAATGTATCCGCGTCCTTTATCAGCTACTGAATAAAGAGGGTTTGTTTATGGGCGGCTCGGTAGGTATCAATGTTGGTGCAACATTAGCCTTGGCTAAACAGATGGGTCCTGGTCACACTATAGTGACTATCTTATGCGATGGCGGAGCGAGATATCAATCTCGAATCTATAATCAAGAGTGGTTAGCCAGCAAAGGTTTGTTGCCAAGCTAATGGCGATCGCTGCTACTATTTAATAAGATTAAGCTTTGGTAATAATTATTAATTTAGCTTGGGTAAATTAATCTACTATAAATAATATCTACTGTATTTATCCCCAACCCTCAAATTCAGCAAAAATAAGCTTGAATCTACAGCCCAAGAAAAGAAAAGTAGCTTATTTTCGCTCTTTGGACAGAGAAAGTAGGATAATTAACCAAAGCAAAAAATAGACAATCTGTTATTAGAGAACACGGCAGTATGCATTTAAGCGAAATAACTCACCCTAATCAGTTGCACGGTCTAACAATCCGACAACTAGAGGATGTTGCCCGCCAAATAAGAGAAAAACATTTACAAACAGTTGCTAGCAGTGGAGGTCATCTGGGACCAGGATTGGGCGTAGTAGAATTAACGATCGCCCTATACCAAACCTTAGATTTAGACCGTGATAAAGTTCTTTGGGATGTAGGACATCAAGCATATCCGCACAAACTACTTACGGGTAGATATGACAAATTTGATACGCTGCGACAAAAAAATGGTGTCGCTGGCTATCTAAAAAGAAGTGAAAATAAATTCGATCATTTTGGAGCAGGACACGCCTCTACTAGTATTTCCGCCGCTTTAGGCATGGCATTGGCGAGGGATGCGAAGGGAGAAGATTTTAAATGTGTAGCGATTATCGGTGATGGTGCTTTAACTGGCGGAATGGCATTAGAAGCGATCAATCATGCAGGACATTTGCCCAACACTAACTTAATGGTCGTGCTAAATGATAATGAGATGTCTATTTCTCCTAACGTGGGAGCAATTTCTCGCTATCTCAATAAAGTTCGCCTGTCTGACCCCGTTCAATTTCTTTCCGATAACTTAGAAGAACAGTTCAAACAATTACCTTTCTTTGGTGAATCGCTGACTCCAGAAATGGAAAGAGTTAAGGAAGGCATGAAACGCCTGACAGTTCCTAAAGTGGGAGCGGTAATTGAAGAATTAGGCTTCAAGTATTTTGGCCCGATTGATGGTCACAACCTAGAAGAATTAATTTCTACTTTTAAGCAGGCGCACAAAGTTTCAGGACCAGTTTTAGTTCATGTGGCAACTGTTAAGGGCAAAGGTTATGCGATCGCCGAAAAAGATCAGGTAGGATATCATGCCCAAAGCCCGTTTAATTTGGCAACAGGCAAAGGCATTCCTGCTACTAAGCCCAAACCTCCTAAATACTGCAAAGTATTTGCCGATACCCTCACTACCTTGGCTGAAAACGATGCCAAAATTGTTGGTATTACCGCCGCGATGGCGACAGGAACGGGTTTAGATAAGCTACAGAGTAAACTACCTCAACAGTATGTTGATGTGGGTATTGCCGAACAACACGCGGTCACTTTGGCAGCAGGGATGGCTTGCGAAGGCATGAAGCCCGTTGCCGCGATCTATTCAACTTTTTTACAGCGGGCTTACGATCAAATCATTCATGATATTTGCATTCAAAAGCTACCTGTTTTCTTCTGCTTAGATCGAGCAGGAATCGTCGGTGCTGATGGACCAACTCACCAGGGAATGTATGATATTGCCTATCTGCGCTGTATTCCCAATATTGTCGTCATGGCGCCCAAAGACGAAGCCGAATTGCAGCGGATGATAGTCACAGGCGTTAATTACCAAGATGGTGCGATCGCCGTTCGCTATCCTCGTGGTAATGGTGTTGGTGTCCCTCTGATGGAGGAAGGTTGGGAGCCAATTGAGATCGGCAAAGGAGAGATTTTACGTCATGGTGACGATCTCCTGCTGGTTGGTTATGGCACTCAGGTTTATCCTGCCTTGCAGGTAGCAGAAATATTGAGCGAACATGGTATTGAAGCAACAGTAATTAATGCTCGCTTTGTTAAGCCTTTAGATACAGAGTTAATCATTCCCTTAGCTACAAGTATTGGTAAGGTCGTAACTCTAGAAGAAGGCTGTCTGATGGGGGGTTTTGGTTCAGCCGTTATCGAAGCTCTCCAAGAGCATCAGGTGCTTGTACCAGTAAAACGCTTTGGTGTACCAGATATTCTGGTGGATCATGCTACTCCCGAGCAATCAAAATCTAGCTTGGGTTTAAGTAGTCCTCAAATAGCCCAGAGCATCCTCAAGACATTCTTTGATAGCAAGGATCAAGCAGCTTCTGTAGTTAGTTAAAAGCCCAACCGCTAGTGCTGAGCTAAATCTTATGACAATATAAAAAGTGGCTCATAAACTCAGCACCAATTTTGGATTACCTATAAACTATTAATTGTGTGAGGAGTAAGTGTAAGAGAGAAAGGTTTTGGGGTCGAAACACGGCAAGACTCCCAAAACCTTTTTCTTTGGTTGATTGAGTCGATAATTGGGGAATTGCTGGCTAGGGAATAAGCAACAGCAGTTGGTTTTCTAGTCAAGAACGATCCTGTTTAGCGATCGCTAGAGTTTACCTCAAACTAACCTCAAATTAAAAATATCAATAGCCTCATTGAAAGCCAGATGTCCATTATCGCCAATACCTAACATACAAAGGTCAATTGCCTGTTGCTGTAATAAATTACTATAGCGAGAACATTCTGCTAAAGGCTTCTGTGCATCACCTTCTATATAATTAAAAGTTCGTGGCTGTACCCGTTGCTCTACTTTACTACGTAAATAATAACGAAAGCTGCCAGGATGATCGGCGGCAATTCCTAAATACTCATCTAGATGGAAGCAAATAATCCGTGACCAATCTAGTTGATTGCCAGCAGCGATCGCCGATAAAAACTTTAATTGTGAAATACCCGTAGCCAAAATAATCCTAACAGTTGCTTGTTGTTCTAGTAATGACTGCAAATAATCTTGCGTCAACCTAGCGACATCATTAGTCAACTCGTCAGTCGAGTGAGCAATTGTGACGGATAAATCCTTGACTTTAGTTACCTGAGTATCTATGAATGGTAAAGTACGATCTGGCATATTTAAACAATTAGATTTTAAAAGAGAAAATGAGTAATATATCCGATATAGCCGTCAAAACAATGGATGGCAATGAAGAAAAATTTGCCGACTATCAAGGCATGGTTTTGTTGATTGTTAATGTTGCTTCCTACTGCGGTTATACTCCCCAATACCAAGGACTTGAAGAGTTAAATCAACAATATGGCGATCGCGGTTTGCGGGTATTAGGTTTTCCCTGTAATGATTTTGGCGCACAAGAACCAGGAACAAACGAAGAAATTGCTAACTTTTGTGAAACTAGTTATGGCGTTAGCTTTGAATTATTTGATAAGATTCACGCCAAGGGTCCACAACAGCATCCTTTATACCAAGCCCTGACTAATTCTGTTGAGCCAAAGGGTGATGTGGCTTGGAATTTTGAGAAGTTTTTGATTGGGAAACAAGGTGAGGTTGTAGCTCGTTTTGGTAGTAGCGTAACTCCTACTTCTCCTCAACTAATTCAAGCAATTGAGGCTGAACTGGCGAAATAAATATCAGTCGCTAAGTTAGCGAAAAATTACAGGGGTGTGCAGATAAAAGCGGAGAGGATGTCAAGATCAGCAATCTTGTTAAACTGTACGATCAAAAACTCAAGCTTGTCACTATGGATTTAGAATATTTTCTAGTTTGTGGGTTGGGTAGCTTAGGACAACATTGCGTTTCTTCCTTGACTGAATTTGGGGTAAAAATAGTGGCGATCGAACGACATATTCCAGCTAGTTGGGATATCGAATCTTTTCCAGATTTATTAGAAGAAATAATTATTGGAGATTGTCGTCATAACGATGTTTTGCAGCGAGCTAAAATTTACCACTGTCGTGCTGCACTAATTGTCACTACCGAAGAGCGGGTAAATATAGAAACAGCGATCGCTATACGTCAGCTAAATCCTCGTACTCGTTTGGTGTTGCGTTCAGGCAAAGAGAACTTAAATAACTTGTTGTTTCAGCGATTAGGTAATTTCATTGCTTTTGACCCGACAGAATTATCCACCTCTGCTTTTACTCTGGCAGCTTTAGGCACAGAAGTTTTGGGATTTTTCGATCTAGATGGGCAGACTTGGCAAGTATACCAACGTTTGGTTACAGCTAATGATAGCTGGTGCGATCGCTCTACGATTACTTTGGAGGATAACTACAGAAAGGTCCTCGCTCACGCTCAAACTATGTCTGACTTAAGCTTTGGAGATTGGAATGCCGAGGATTCAATTCAGCCTGGAGATATTTTGATGTATCTCAAAGCAGTGACGAATCCTGATGTTCGCTTATCCAAAGATAATTTTGTGACACAACAGATTTCAACTACTCAAAATTGGTTTGATTTTTTTAAAGTGCGTTGCCAACAAGCTCTTAGTATTTTTACTCAGCTAAATTTCCGACAGCAAATCAGAAAACTGGCTTTAGTCAACGCAATTGTCATTTTTAGTTTACTTATTGCAGGAACTTGGTTATTCACGTGGTATTACCCTGAAATTACGGTTTTTTCTGCCTTTTTTGCCACTGCTATTTTACTTTTGGGCGGTTATGGCGATTTATTTGCCGAATTAGAGGATATATCTCTTATTCCCTGGTGGGTTAGATTATTTAGCTTAATTTTGACCGTGGTAGGAACTATCTTTGTCGGCGTATTATATGCTTTACTTACTGAAACCCTGCTTTCTTCTCGCTTTGAATTTTCCAAGCAACGTCCTCCAATTCCGCAGCAAAATCATGTAGCAATAGTTGGAATGGGAACAACAGGTCAAAAGGTTAAGACTTTACTGACAAAATTTAAGCAGCCAATCGTAGGAATAACTTTTGACTTTAACTTTTATCAACAATACGCTCACCAAATTCCCTTGATTACTGGTAGTCTCGAAAGTTCGTTGACGAAAGCTAATTTACTCCACGCCAAAAGTGCCGTAATCGTTACTGATGATGAGATTCTCAATTTAGAGGCTGCTCTGATGATTAAAGCAATCTCGCCTGATTTAAATATAGTTCTGAAAACTTCAGGGATACGTATTTCTAAGCATCTGGGAGAATTATTACCAGAGGCGCAAATTGTTGGGGTATATACTGTGGCAGCCGCCGCTTTTGCAGGTGCTGCTTTTGGCGAAAATATTTTGAGTTTGTTTCGGATGGGAAACAAGACAATTTTAGTGACAGAATATCGGGTTGAGGAAAAGGACACCCTGCAAGGATTACTATTGGCTGATATCGCTTATGGTTACGGAGTTGTACCGATAATTTACCAAAGACCAGATCATGCTTCGGTTTTGCTTCCTGGAGATGGATTTTCGCTACAGCTTGGCGATCGCTTGGTTGTGTTAGCAACTATTGATGGATTGCGTCGCATCGAACGAGGAGAATTAAATTTGCCAGCTAAACGATGGCAGATTGAAGTGATCCAAGCATTAACCGCCGATGCCATTTTTGAAGGAGCAAATGCGATCGCGAGAGTTACAGGCTGCAATTTAGCTATAGCAAGAAAAACTATGAATAGTTTGCCTCAAACTCTGCCTATTCCTCTCTATCAACATCAAGGAAAAAAATTAATCAGAGAATTAAAAAAAACTTTAATTGTGTCTCGTTTACTATCCTTAAAGTTATAGCCAATTACAGCCAATTACCCAATAGCACATAGGGAGCCCAATAGAATGGATGTCTATACCAGCGGTTATTCAATAAAGACAACTGTGCTTGGCGTACTGCTTCGGCTTTAGGCAGTTGTTGATCTGCTAGTTCCCGATAAAAATCGTTCATTAGCTCAGCGGTGGCACGGTCATTAACTGACCAAAGAGTTGCCAGGGTGCTTTTTGCTCCTGCTCGCACTGCCATTCCTGCTAGTCCTAGTGCAGCCCGCTTATCGGCGATCGCTGTTTCGCAAGCACTCAAAACTAATAGCTCGATCGCATTTTCTTGACCAGGATTTCTAGTTTGTAAGATGCTATCTAACTTATCAATATTAATTCGCTCATCCCAAGCCAAAAGAAATGTATCTTCGAGATGAGAGCTAAATTGTCCATGAGTCGCAATATGGACGATTGGATAGTTAGAGAATTGAATTTCTTTTTTGAGAGCTTCCGTGGTGAAATTTTGATTGAGCAGAACCACACTATCAACTCGTTTTTGAATTTCTGCAATCTCGAAATTAACGTAATTTAAAGCAGAAAAACCTTTGATACTTTTAGTTAATCCCGCAGCAATTGTTTTTAGCTGCTTCTGTTCCAAAGGACGAGGGTTCAGTAACTGTAGCCCAGGCGTAAGAGCAATGCTGTAATCTTCAATTAGATAGTGTTTACCATCATACAGTGCGCTCAAAGGAACATTGCGCAAAGCTCCATCAGGAATAAAGACCAAGGTTTTAATTTGACTAGTGGCAAGCTCATTAAGAGCAGGGCGAATTACCAAATCATATAGTTGGCGGGCGGGACGGTAGAAATCACGGCGACTACGTATAACTATGCTATGACGGAACTGCTCAATGATCACTTCTAACTGCTCTTGCGGAATTTTAGTCGTGTAATGCTTAAGAGGTTGATTCGGTAGACTGAGAATTACTTCTAAGCGATCGCTTAAAATAATCGGATAAATTACTGCTGCCTGGCGATCAATGTTGTCTATATTGACAGGCTGAGCATCTAAACAAGCTTCCCGAAAAAAGTTATTTAATTCCGCTAACTGTAATGATTCAATTACCTCTCTGGCTTGTTTTAAGTTAGCTTGACTAATTTCTCCTGCATCATCTAATAACAAGCTGACTAGTTCTCGATAGACTGGTTCAACACTGTCACGAAAAGAATACTGTACATCGGGATCGATCGCGACTAAATCTTGACTCAAAGACTTGAGCAAATCTACTGATTGGGAATAATTAGCGATCGCACCTTGACGATTTCCTAAAGCCTGATTAATTTTCCCTAGTTGCCATTGCCAAAGATAACTAACTTCTGGAGCATTGATACTTTGAGCTAAAATTAATGCCTCCTCCGTATACTGCTTGGCAGTGTGCCAGTTTTTTAATTCTGCTTGAATCTGTCCCTGCAAACCGAGACTATATGACTGGGCTTTGTGATAGTTAATTGCTTTAGCTTGATTAATTGTCTCTGACAAAAACTGCTCTATTTGCAATCTGCTAGGAATTGCTAATTTTGGTCGATCATGAGTCTTTGACTGGTGTAGCTTGACTAAACTATGAGCAAAATTAATTTTTCGGTCAATATTAGCTCGATTAGCTGGCAAACGAGCGAATTCTTGTTGAATTGCCCGAATCAAACTGCTGTCTTTTTGCCCAGAGGTGTCTAATAAGACATTTAATTGGGCGAGATAAATCTGTAACGGTAAATCAGTTTGCAGACAATTTACTTGCTTTTGACAAGTTTTTAACCCTTGCTGATAAAGTTTTAAAGCTTGCTTGGGATGATTAGCTTGGTAGAGATTACCCAGTACCAACAGAATCTTAATTTGCTCTTCAGAAGATTTTAAACCAGAGGCAATAGTCAAACTTTGTTTGAGGACTTCTTGCGATCGCTCTACCTGCCCTACCAGACGTAAAATATCGCCATAGGTTCTCAGTCCTGTTACCTTGATGGGAGAATCAGGTTGTTGCGCCAAACGACTTGCTACCTCGGTTGAGGCTTGGAGGGCGAGACGATAGAATCCCAGTTGTTTAAAGGCGCTGGCTTGATTAATCAAAGCTCTAATTACCCCCAGTTGATCTCCTGCTTGTTCATAGTTATCTTTGGCTTGTGACCAAAGAGCGATCGCTTTTTCTTCCTTTCCTACGCTCAGTTCTAAAATTCCCTGGTTGTTGAATACTTGTGCCAAGGCACGAACTTTGTCATCGATTGTCAGCCGAGTATCTTGACGTACTAAAGCTAAACTATGAGAAATGTTTTCGTTAGCTTGTGACCAGTTATTGAGCTGATTGTAAGCTAAAGCTAAGTTACTCAGAACTCTCGCTCGGCTGATAGTATCTTTACGGGGATAGATCTCAACTGCCTGTTGCCATAAATCTGCTGCTTGTTCAAACTGACCAATTGAGTAAAAATATTTTCCCTGTGCTTCTAGTTCTTCAGCAGAATTATTTTCTACCACCTGATTAACAGGGGAAGCGGTAGCCAGAACAGCAAAAGTTTGGTAGCTACTAGAGAATAAAGTAATCGACAATCCCACGATGATCAAAATAAACAATAACCAACAACGCTGTCTAAACTTGGAAGACATAACAAGAGCAAACCCGAATAAAAATTAGGCAGACTCATATAGTTCCCAATTCTTTAGTAGTAGTTATCAAAGTAAGGATGAAGTTTGAAGTTTGAAGTTTAAAGCTGCCACTGTCTATGCTGAATTAATAATTCGGTAGCGTCATTTTTGGATAATGGTTTGGCAAAGAAATAACCTTGACCATATTCACAGTTAAAACCTTGCAAAATTTTCTGTTCAGCTTCTGTTTCAATACCTTCGGCAACGACATCCATGCCCAAGCTGTGAGCCAAAATAATAATGGTTCTAACAATCTTCTTGTTTTTAACTCCTTGAATCATATTGCTCACAAATGAGCGATCAACTTTTAAGGTATCAGTAGGAAAACGATGTAGATAACTAAAAGAAGAAAACCCTGTCCCAAAATCATCCATGCTGATTTTAATCTTTAATGCTTTGAGCTGATTGAGCAAGATAATCGTATTTTCTACATCATCCATCACCATGCTTTCAGTAATTTCCAACTTAAGATTTGCTGCATCCAAACCTGTAGTAGATAACGTATCCTGGATTTGCGCGATCAGATTAGATTGGGCAAACTGTCTACTAGAGAGATTGACGCTCATCGTGACCGATTCGGCACCAGGAAATTGTTCGCGCCATTGCTGCATCTGACGACAGGCGGTAGCTAAAATCCATTCTCCCATGGGTACAATTAAGCCTGTTTCTTCGGCAACGGGAATAAACGCCCCAGGAGAAACAAAACCACGCTCAGGAGACTGCCAACGCACCAAAGCCTCAAATCCTTTAACAGTTCCTGTCTTCAAACAAATTATTGGCTGATAGTAAAGTTCAAACTCTTGATTAATGATCGCTTGGTTTAAGTCGGCTTCGAGTTGCAGTCGTTTTAATGACTGTTCGTGCATCTTAGTGGTAAATACTTCATGTCTACTTTTACCTGATGCTTTTGCCAGATACATTGCCGTATGAGAAGCCTGTAATAGCTCTTCTGGCTGAAAATCTTCACTAAGTCGATTAAATGCTAAGCCAATACTGGCAGAGGTAAAGACATCTTGTTCATTAAGTTTAAACGGTACAGCCAAGGCTCGTTCTAGCTGGTTGGCTATCTCAATTGCTTCTTCGGTATCTTCGGAAGTTTTAAAAGCGATCGCAAATTCATCAGCGCCAACTCTCGCGAGGATAGTCTTAGATTGTAAATGGTCTTGGAGACGTTTAGCTGTGGCAATTAAAATGCGATCGCCTGCCTGATATCCTAAACCATCATTGATTAATTTGAACCGGTCTAAATCAAGGCAGAGAATGACAATAAAGCATTCGTATCTAGCTTTATGTCTTTGCTTGAGTTTTTTTAATTGTTGGGCAAATAAAGTGCGATTCGGTAACTGAGTTAGAGAGTCGTAAAAAAGGTTGTATAGTGCCTTGTAACCCAATACGCTAGCGGTGGTCACAGCAAAGACAATAGCAGCAGGAACAAAAGGAATCCAGCCTACAGCAGTGAAGGTTACAAAACAGATCCCCCACAAGCTGCCGACAACAACCATACCTATCGTAATAATTGATAAAGGATGTCTTAACTTCCAGGCGATTACCGCTGCTAGTAATGACCAACCCCAAAGCCAAAGTTCCTCAACCCATTCAGCCCAAAACCAGAAGAGGGATGCCTCATCTAACACCACACTCAAAATTTGGCTCACCATTTGAGCATGAACCATTACCCCTGGCATCGATCCTGGTGCGCCTTTGTAAGGAGTTGGATAAATATCTTTAATGCTTGGCGCACTGGTGCCGATTAAAACGATTTTGTCTTTAATCAATTCAGCAGGAACATCCCCTGCTAATACTTCTGATAAAGTAACTGTTTGAGCAATATTTGGCGATCGATAATTGATTAAAATCTGCTTACCCAGAGTTTCGGAAGGTTCAAGCTGATAACCGCCAGAATTTGCTTGTAGATCAGGAAATACTGCCTCGCCAATCTGTAGATAATCATTGTCAACTTTAAACTCAAGATTGCGATCTTCTAAGTATTTGAGACTGAGGCGTAAGGAAAAGGAATACATTTCTTGAACTTCTTCTGAACCAAACTGAACATACATCAAGTTACGACGTAGCACATCATCTTCTACATCAATCACCAGATCGTTAAAGCCAATTTGTTCGGGGGCTACTCCTGGTGGTGCAGATAAACTGTTATCGCCAGTGCCGATCAATTGAATGACCACTACATTATCTCGTTGCAATTCTTCTTTTAGGGCTGTTGTTCCTGGAGGATAAGCAACTTCTCGGTATAGATCAAAACCAATTACTTTAGGTTGATGCTGCTGAAGATTTTTTAGCACTTGAGCAATTACTTCATCGACGATCGGAAAATTTTTTTGTTGCTCAATGTCTTGATCGGTGATTTCTACCACTAGTAGTCTGGGGTCAATTTCATTTTTACTCTGTAAATTCACCATCCAGTCGTATGCTACCAGTTCTAAAGCTTGCAAAGCTCCCAAACGCCTAATACCTAAGACTATTGTGGTAATAAAAATAGTTAATAGGAGTAAAGAAAATGTATAAGTGCCAACCCAATTTTTGACTTGGTTAAATTTTTGATATTTAATTATTAATTCGTTAATAGCAAATTTCATTAAATACTTCTATTAGTTCCATCAAAAAGATCATATAAATATATTTTATTTCAGTAAAATTCCTGAGATAGCATTAACTAAAGTAATAAAAATCAGCAATTTTAACTAAACAAAATATATCAAAAATAAAGTTTTAATTAAGTATAGTTTAACTTGACAAATATGGCATATATTATAGTTAATAACAAAAATATAAATCTATTTCCTGACAAGGTTATTGACGAAAATAATGTTAAATAAAAAATATATAACCAATAAATTTAATACTTTTTTTAGCTTATTAATGGTTTTAAACTGCGGACTGTTGATTTCTGCTGAGCCAACCACAGCAGAGGCTAAAAAAAGTCAAGTAAAAGCCACTAATTCAGATTTCGGTTTACCAACCCATCGCCGAGATGGAGGCAGTAGAGGTAGCAGAAATGATTGTGTTAATGATGCTGAAAATCAAAATATGATGGCATTGATTCCCGAACAAACTTTGGGATTTAATGCCTCTGCTGCTCCTAAATTGTTTTTTTATGTCCCCGAAGTCAATAATCAAAGAACATTAGAATTTGTACTTCGCAATGAACAAGATCAGCTGATGTATGAAGCTTTTATTTCTACCGAAGGCAATGGCATTATGAGCGTAGAAATTCCCGCTGATGTTCAACCAAATTTATTAGCAACTGAGCAAAATTATCATTGGTATCTATCAATGATTTGTGACACTCAACAGCGTTCTCGTGACATTGTTGTTGAGGGTTGGCTGCGTCAAGAAGCGATTGACACTGCTACCAAAGAACAGTTAAATACTGCTAGTTTTGTAGAACAAGCAGAAGTCTATAGTGAACAAGGTTTTTGGTATGATGCTCTATCTGTATTAGCAGAAAATCACGACTCTCTTGCTGAACAGCCAATGGTCAGACAAAAATGGTCAGAAATGCTGCAATCAGTTGGATTAGGAGAATTAGCATCCAAACCTTTTATTGAAAAGGAATTGATTGAAGCCCCCGCTGCTTTTTAAACAAGGTTGATTGATGATTATGGCAAAATTCATCAATTAACCAGCTCAAATCCCCGATAAAAAGATAACGATCGCAGGGATTATTATTCGTAAATTACCAAAATTGCCCTAAAATAATTACATATAGCTGAGATACTTTATTTTTTGACTAGCATCTCAGCTTTTTTATTATCAACTGATTCAAAGGCATGGAGATGTCAAAAAAGATTCTTTACCAGAAGCAATCGCTATACTCGACAACCAATACTATCCCTGTCTAAAGCCAGCTAACTGTTGATGATACAGAAACTTTATGGGGAGCTTCAACAGTCTTGGAGATAATGTATATTTTTATTGCAAATTCGTAAACTTTTGTGATATCGTGAAAGGCGGAAAATTACGCTGTTAACTTAAAACTGAGATAGTTCTAAGCGATCGCTAAAAGTATATGATCTCACGGTTAATCAAAATTCAAATTAATAGCGTTGGGGAATGTCCACCCTAGTTTAAAACATTTCAGGTTAACTAGAGGTATGGAATCATTACTGTGAAAAAGCAAAAGTGCTTAAAAGTACTTTTGAGTCAGTCAATCTGTAGAAGACTGAAATTACTTAACCAGATTACACAAAAATGCTGCTGTAGTTTAAATTTTGTTTCATTTTAATCAGCCACGTTTGTTTCAACAAGCCTTAGTTTGGATCACTATCCTCAACATAAGATACTAAGAAAAAATCGTCAAATGCAAATAACTAATCAAATACACTTTCGTAATCTCAAAGGAGATATTTTTGGCGGTTTAACTGCTGCGGTAGTGGCTTTACCAATGGCTTTAGCTTTTGGTATTGCTTCTGGTGCTGGGGCTTCGGCTGGTATGTGGGGGGCAATCTTAGTTGGCTTTTTTGCCTCTTTATTCGGTGGGACACCGAGCTTGATTTCTGAACCCACAGGACCAATGACGGTAATTGTAACGGCGGTAATTGCTGAATTAATGGCTAAAAATCCTGAAAATGGGTTGGCAATGGCTTTTACTGTGATTATGCTGGCTGGAGTATTTCAGATTTTATTCGGGGTTTTACGTTTAGGGAAATATATTACTATGCTTCCTTATAACGTAATTTCAGGCTTTATGACGGGAATCGGCGTGATTCTCATTTTTTTACAAATTGCTCCCTTTTTAGGTCAACAAACTCCCCCAGGGGGTGTGATTGGCGTAATTAAAAATCTGCCCGCTCTCATTAGCAATGCTAACCCTTGGGAAGTAGGCTTGGGGTTAATTACGCTAGGAATTCTTTTCTTTTACCCGCGTAAATTTAAATATGTTCTCCCCCCACAACTAACTGCTTTGGTAATCGGCACATTAATTTCCGTCTTCTTTCTAGGCAATGTGGATATTCGGACTATTGCCACCATCGGAGAAATTACGCCTGGTTTACCTCAACTACAGATGCCTACTTTTTCGGTAGAAGATTTACGGCTCATGTTTGTCAATGCCTTGGTTTTAGCTACGGTTGGTTGTATTGATTGTCTACTTACTTGTTTGGTTGCTGATAGCTTGACTCGTAGCGAACATAAATCTAACAAAGAATTAATTGGGCAAGGTGTCGCTAATTTAATTACTGGTTTGTGCGGTGGTATAGCAGGTTCAGGGGCTACCACTGCCACTGTGGTTAGTGTGCAAGCTGGAGGACGTACTGCTTTAGCTGGTATTTCTCGTGCTTTTGTATTGTTGATTGTAGTTTTATGGGCTGCGCCTTTAACTTCGGGGATTCCTTTGGCAGTTTTGGCAGGTATTGTTTTAAAAGTTGGGATTAATATTATCGATTGGGCTTTCTTGAAAAGGGTTCACAAAATCTCTTGGAAAGCTGCGGGAATTCTTTATACTGTAGTGATTTTAACTGTCTTTGTAGATTTGATGGTTGCTGTAGCGGTTGGAGTGTTTATTGCTAATATTTTAACCATCGATCGCCTATCTGAGATGCAAACTAACGCCGTTCAAGCGATTACTGATGCTGACGATCAGATTGTTCTCAATGAGCAAGAAAAAGAAATTTTAGATTTAGCCTGTGGGCGAGTTTTATTATTCCATCTTAATGGACCAATGATTTTCGGGGTAGCTAAAGCGATCGCGAGAGAACATAGTGCCATTGATAATTATGATGTCTTATTAGTTGACTTAGCAGAAGTGCCTGTGATGGGAGTAACTTCATCCCTTGCCATTGAAAATGCGATTAAAGAAGCCCTGGATGTGGGACGAGAAGTAATTGTGGTTGGTGCTACGGGAAAAGTAAAACGTCGTTTAGAAAAACTAGGGATTGCTGGTTTGATTCCCGAAGCTCATTGGATAGGCGATCGCCTAATAGCCCTCAAAGAAGGTTTAGCGATAGTTCGAGAAAGACAAAGAATCTAGAAATAAACAGAGCGATTGCTTAAAAATTAACTTCAAGGAGAAAATATTGAATTTAAATACTCTCAAAAGACAGTGGTTTTTTAACACCAAACAAGATCTTTTGGCAGGGGCAGTGGTAGGATTGGCGTTGATTCCCGAAGCGATCGCTTTTTCAATCATTGCGGGAGTAGACCCCAAAGTGGGACTTTATGCCTCATTTATTATTGCTGTTATGACGGCTTTTTTGGGGGGAAGACCAGGATCGATTTCCGCTGCCACGGGGGCAATGGCACTACTGATGATCGATTTGGTCAGGGATCACGGTCTAGAGTATCTTTTAGCTGCCACTTTCTTAACGGGAGTATTGCAGGTAATCTTTGGGGTACTAAAACTAGGTCGCCAAATGAAATATGTACCTAGAGCGGTAATGATTGGTTATATCAATGCTTTAGCTGTGCTAATTTTCTTGGCTCAGTTACCCCAACTCACTAATGTGCCTGTAACCGTTTATATCTTAACCCTGCTTTCCTTGGCAATTATTTATATTTTGCCTCGCTTTACTAAGGCTGTGCCTTCTCCCCTAGTGGCTTTGGCAGCAATGACTATAGCAGCGATCGCTCTTAAGTTAGACGTTCCCACCGTAGGAGATATGGGAGAGTTACCCGCAACTCTACCTTTGTTTGCTCTACCCCAAGTGCCATTAAATCTGGAAACCTTACAGATTATTTTGCCTTATTCTCTGACTCTCGCAATTGTCGGGTTGTTAGCTTCCTTCCTCACGGCTGCTTTGGTAGACGATCTCACCGATACTCCCAGTGATAAAAATCAAGAAGCCAAAGGTCAAGGTATTGCCAACATCGTGACAGCTTTTTTTGGCGGTATGGCAGGTTGTGGCATGATCGGACAATCAGTAATCAATGTACAATCGGGTGGTCGAGGTAGATTATCAACTCTTTCAGCAGGGGTTTTTCTGTTGTTTGCCAT
>JBHJNW010000123.1:0-4673 GCA_050330395.1 Pleurocapsa sp. | reverse complement strand
TTCCTCTGACACCTCTATAATTTCATGATTTAACCCACAATTATTCCTTATTCAGATTAGTTCTCTCTTAAAAACAGAGAACTAAATCCCGATTTTTTCCAAAATGAGAATTGCTGGAGATTACCTGATTCAGCAGCTTAAAAATCCTTCTCTCGAAATGATTCTTGCGTAAGTCCTAAATAAAATTGGTTTTGCTGAATAAGCAAGGTGATGAGTAGCTACACCTAAATAAAAATAAATAAAAGCGGATACCTAATAAATAATGACAATACCAAGATTGATACACGATGTTCTCGGATAAATCAGTAATTTTATCAGTGTAATTTAGCTGAGAAACACTACATACTGTTTATGTCCGCCAATCTAAACGTGGATGACTTAAAGAACGAGGTAGATATCTATAAAAGTTTTAAGTTTTTTAAGAATACTTAATTTTCAAGCGATTGAAGCTGGCATCTTGTTTGCTTATCATTGGAATGAATTAGTATGAGATAAAATCGCCAATTAGAGCGAATCTTGCTTCAGACTCAATCAAGCTTCCAAGTTGTTGCGTTGAGGAGTTTATTTCAAATCTTGTTAACCTCGTCGTCTATAGCCAGAGTAATCTCTGACTTCATTAATTTTTAATTGTTTTCTAGGAGTTGAGAGTGAATCGCAAAGGCAAAAATCCTCTTACTAAAGCCAAAGGCACTAAGACTAGCCCCAAACGTCAAATCAATCAAAATCGTAGCTTATTGAGTAGCTTGTTTAATTTTAAGGGTGATTCTGTTGTAGCTAAGAATTTAGTTAAATCTAAGCAGCAGAAACCTCAAGCCAAAGCTATGGTGAACAGTAATCCTCGATTAAAACCCAGCTCAATTGCCCCCAAAAAATCTCTGGCTAAATCTTCTAGTCGTCAAAAAAATCAACTTATCCCAGCCCAAAAATCTCGATTGGCTTTACGTTCGGCTGTCTATATCATCACAATTGCCGTGGGACTCAGCACAATTTTGGGGACACTAGTTTCCATAGCAGGCTCATTCCAAACTACTGCTTCAGATAATTCTAATCTTCCTGCCGCTGTGGCAACAGATTCCCAGACTAAGAGCCAATTAGATAACTTATTTGCGATCGCATCATTAGGCAAAGAAATAACTACTCTTAAATCTAGCTTACAGCAGTTAGCCGCTCAATATCCTGACCTTGAGCCAGAAGTTTTTATCGTGGATTTAGATACCAAAGGCTTTGTCAGTATTAAAGGAGAGGAAATAATTGCTGCTGCTAGCACGATTAAACTGCCCATTCTCGTAGCATTTTTTCAGGATATAGATCAAGATAAAATTAAGCTATCAGAACCCTTGAGCATTACTGAAGATGTTATTGGGGAAGGCTCTGGCAATATGCAGTATGAAAAACCAGGAACTAAGTTTTCTGCTTTAGAGACTGCCGATAAAATGATGACGATTAGTGACAATACTGCTACTAATATGCTGATTAAACGCCTAGGGGGAATGGAGCAATTAAACCAGCGATTTGACAAAATGGGTTTAAAAGGAACTAGATTGCGAAACCCACTGCCAGATTTAACAGGAACTAACACCACTACCCCAGAAGATTTAGGCAATTTACTAGTCAAGATTGACCAGGGAAACTTAATTTCTTTGCGATCGCGCGATCGGCTTTTGTATATTATGCGTAATATAGCCAGAAATACTTTGCTGCCCGAAGGTTTAGAATCAGATGCTATTATTGCCCATAAAACAGGAGATATCAAGCCTGTTTTAGGAGATGTCGGCATTATTGATATGCCAAACGGGAAGCGTTACATAGCGTCCATGCTAGTTAAACGCCCAGATAATTCTCCTCAGGCTCAAGAATTTATTCAAAAAGCATCTCACATCGCCTATCAATATTTTAAACATCCTCAAACAACCAATTTTAGTTTAAACGAAGAGCGATCTAGGTAATGGATCGATCTTCGTTTAAACCAAATTAAGTGATTGCTAAACTTAGACCCAACTAGCAAAAATATTTAATCGAGTAAGTTATTCAATGTTTTTTATTCGTGTCTCGAACAGAAATAATGTCAGTTAGAATTTTTTGCTGCTGCAATAGTTTGGTGGCATACTCCAAAGTAGCGTAGGTTCTGGAAGGATGAGAAGGACTTCCAGCGATCGCAACTAGATAAACCATAACGAAATCTCCTTAATTTAAATATTTGAGTAAGTAAATTGTTGGTTGGCAGTTTGTTTTCTAGAAACGTTTTTACTATTTAGTACGCGCTCTAAAATACGTTCTACTAAAGAAGCAAACATAGCATCACCACGGTGACGGGGACGAGGTAGAGGTACGGGTAAATCTAACTCCACGCCACCTGCTTCTAATAAGACAACGCGATCGGCTAGGGTTACTGCTTCTTCAACATCATGGGTAATTAGTAAGGTCGTGAATTGTTGTTTCTGCCATATATCCTCGATTAAACGCTGCATTTCTATCCGCGTCAGGGCATCAAGTGCGCCCAAAGGTTCGTCTAACAAAAGTAAGCGGGGTTGGCTAACTAAAGCTCGTGCTAAGGCAACTCGTTGACGCTGTCCGCCAGAAAGTGAAGCAATCCAGTCATTAGCGCGATCGGCTAAACCAACTTGTTCTAACGCCCATAAGGCTTGGGGTTCCCAATTACCTCGCTGTCCCAAGCCTACGTTTTGTAAAACTCGTTTCCATAGCAATAGTCGCTCATCCTGAAACATCATGCGTGCGGACTGGTTTAATTTCTTTAAAGGTTTTCCGTCGATTAATACACGTCCACTGGTAGGAACTTCCAGCCCAGCAATTAATCTTAGCAGGGTACTTTTTCCGCAGCCACTGCGCCCGACGATCGCCACAAATTCTCCAGGCGCAACTTCTAAATCTAATTTCTGCAAAACCTGGTTGTTACCAAAGGCTTTAGTTAACTCTAAAATTTGGAGGTCTGTTCCTTGCATGTCGGTCTTATAAGTCATATGTCATATACTCATTACTCAAAATTGATAACTGGGATGCCATTGCAGCAATCTTGTTTCTAATAGACGGGCGATCGAATCTGCTAATTTTCCTAACAGGGCGTATAGTAAGATGGCAAACACCACTACATCCGTTTGCATAAACTCACGGGCGTTCATTGCCAGGTAGCCGATTCCCGAGTTAGCGGCGATCGTCTCTGCCACAATCAATGTCAGCCACATCATCCCTAAAGCAAAACGCACACCCACCAAAATCGATGGTAATGCCCCAGGCAGAATGATTTGCCAAAACAGATCCCAAAATGAAAGTCCATAAATCTTGCCCATTTCTAACAAACCCCGATCAACAGTGCGAATCCCCAGATAGGTATTGATATAGATAGGAAATAAAACCCCAATTGCCACTAAAAACACTCTGCCAGCATCACCAATACCAAACCAGAGAATTACTAAGGGAATCATCGCTAGATGGGGAATGTTCCGTAACATCTGTACCGAGGTATCTAATAAAAGTTCTGACCAACGAAAAATACCGTTTAACAAACCCACGCCAAAGCCGATTAAACCGCCGATAATAAATCCCCACATCGCCCGAACTGTACTGACATAGACATGTTTGTACAATTCACCTGTACTAGCTAAATGAATACCTGCTTTGACTACAGCTATCGGTGCGGGTAAAACCCTAGTAGAAATCCAACCGATCTGCGCCAATACTTGCCAAATTAGAATCAGTAGAATTGGTACTATCCAAGGAGCAAGTAATTTTGACTGTTTATTGTTAAAGATCTTATTCATCTCTTTTCGCTCAAGCCTTCAAAAGGAGGGCGCAAACTTTGGGTTGCTACTTCCCAGATATAAGCGTGAATTTTGACATCATCGGGAATCAAAGGCGAATTTTTCAATAATTCCACTTGTTGGAGCGCGATCGCATCTACATCTGTTAATGTTTTAATCCAATTAGAAAAAATTCCTGTACCTAGCTTCAACTCTGTTAAAGCTGGATCGATATTGACTCGCTCGACATCAACACCTTTATCTGGCAAGACTTGGCTGAGAAAGTCTCCAGAAGCTGTCATCATCCCGCACTCGGTATGGTTGATCACAATAATTTCTTGAGTGCCAAAAAACCTGGTTGTCAAAATAGCAGAACGAATCGCATTATCTGTCACCAGTCCGCCAGCATTACGAAAAATATGAGCGTCTCCTTCCTCAATTCCCAAGGCTTTCTCTACAGGTAAGCGTTCATCCATGCACGCTAAAACCCATATGCGTTTATGGTGGGGAATGTCCTCTAACTTTTGCCGTCGTGACCAGTTGTATTTTGCTGCAAGCTTGCGATCTATTTGTTCGTATACACTCATCGCGAATCTCCTTGAGATTACCAATAACTTTTTCTTCAATCGACTGTGGTTGCTGTTTGACCCTTAAATTCCTGCTTGGGAAAATTATTATTTGCCACAATTTCTCCAAACGGACTAAACATTACCTGCTGCTGGAGTGCAGGCAGATTTTCTAGCGGTAAACGAGGAAATAATAATTCCGCTACACGATATGCTTCTTCCAAATGGGGATAGCCCATTGGTCACAAATTAAGCTTGAACAACAGTTGTCAAGAGGGTTTGAGAATTCGTTGAAAAGAAGAAATCTGACGAGTTTTTCTGTCGTTCTGGAAAAGGAGCAATAATGAGTCGA
>JBHJNW010000122.1:0-37221 GCA_050330395.1 Pleurocapsa sp. | reverse complement strand
CATTGGCGCACAATGGAATTCAGAAAACGTGTCCCAAATATTGAGGCTTCGTTGTGCTTATTTGAATACATCCATCAGTTTGAGTATTTGTGCTTAGTCAAAAAGAGGGATGCTCCCATAAACAAGTTCTTGTTTGGGAAATTCATATAGTCTTAGCTTACCGTAATTATTGCCGTCAGAACGAGCAGCCATCCAGGCAACCATGTTATCTCGATTTATGGGGGTAAAAGGGAGAATTAAGACAAATTCGGCTGCTGTTTCCCCTGGTAATTTCATGATTAAATAATCAGGTTCAACCTGCTGCTGTTGGCCACCATACAGTTCAGTAGCAAATCGCCAGTCGTCTTCACGGTTATAAAATACCTGGGGATCTTCCATATGATAGCTTAGGTACATTTTGGCTTGGATTTCAAATAAATCTTGGGGATAGCGAAAATGAGCCTGTATTTCTGGAGGAATGCTGTCTGTACTTTTAAACAGATTAGGAAATATTTTACGGTAGGTAGCTACAATCGGTTCATCTTCATTTATTAGGTAAAATTGCATCGTGCCATCCTTAGCATCGACGACAACTTTGACAGGGTTACGGACGTAATTGATGTTTTTATCGGTAATTAAGTCAGTTTTTTGTTCATGAGCCACAGCTTCGGAATAGGGATAGCGATCGCTGGTTGTGTAGGCATCGATAATCCACTTGAGTCTGCCATCAATTACTACCAGATAAGGATCGTTGTCGTATTGAAGAAAAGGAGCAACATGATTCACCCGTTCGCTAATTTGCCGATAGTAGTGGATTCGGGAATCTAGGGTAAAGTAATTGGAAATTAGAATCTTGAGACTGCCCTGTTCATAAGCGTAGACTAATCTGCGCCACCAGTTACTCAAAGACACACCACCTAAACCATCGTATTTAACAAAGGCATTTTCAGCACCACGGGGATAGTCAAACTCAAACGTATCCATGCCCGTATAGATATAGTCCTTCGTTAATTCACCGTAATAGATTCCTGGTTCTTCAATCTCTAATTCGATTGGCGAAACAGGAGGAATATTTTTGACGAACAACACGGGTAAACCATCGTCAGTTACCTCGTTGACAGGACTCATTACCAGACCATAGCCGTGAGTGTATTTGAGTCTTTGATTGACCCAGGTTCGTGCCGAAGCTGGTACTTGACTATAATCAAACTCTCTAGGAGAAAGCATTACCTGACGATAATCACCATTAAAGGTATATCTGTCTACGTCAACGTCATTGAATCGATAATAAAAACGGATTTCCTGTAGCTGCCGATAGGTAGTTAGTAGAGGGCGGTAGTCCCAAAGACGAATATTGTCGATAGTGGCTTGATTTTCTGGCAATATATTGGGGTTAAGATTAGCCGATGAATTAAGTTGGTAATCTTGAGTATTGATCTTTGCCAGGTCGTAAGCTTGTCGTGTAAACTCAATATTATGCTTAATATAGGGGATCTCCTTGGCTAATTCATTGGGTTCAACCACAAAACGCTGCTGCAACTCAGGATAAGTGCCATTAACTACTACCAAAATCAGAGCATATGCTCCTATGCCATAGACAGGACGCAGTAGACTATTTGACCAGGTAGCAGCTATTAGCCAAATTCCTAATAATACCGAAGCGACAATCATGACCCAGAAAGCAAACAGACGAGCATGAGTATCGGTATAGTCTGCCCCCCAGACTACTCCTTGAGAAGAATAGAGTAGTTCGTAGCGTTCGAGCCAAAAATCGACAGCAATATCTATAGCGATCGCAGCTAGCAATAAACTAAGATGAACTTTAATCGGCTTAGTAATTAGTTTTTGCCATTGTTGCTCCACCACTAGGTTTTTCCATCGCCAGTCAAAGCGAATTATTCCTTTAAAGATATAAACCAGCACAGACAGAACTAATCCTGTTATTAATAGCGTCAGCCACCAATTTTCCAGATTATCGAGTAAGGGGAGGCGAAATAGATAAAAGCCCAGATCTTTTTTATAGATCGGATCGAGGCGGTTAAATTCAGTCGCGTTCAGAAATTGCGGCAATAATTCCCAGGATGTAGCACTCAGATTAGCAACGCTCAGAGAAACTATGAAAACTATAACAGCAGCAATATAATTGGCAAATCTTTTAGTATATGGCTCAAGTTCGCTAGATTCGAGAAAGCGAAAAGCGCGATCGCCCGTCAGACGCAGTGCCAGCCAATAATTAAAGCCCAAAAAAGCGACAAAGACGACAAATGTGACCAGCCAAATAGCCACTTGCCAACCGACACGCTGCCAAAAAACAGGAGCAAAACCTACGGTTTCAAACCACCAAGACTCCGTTAACAGGTGAACTACTGCTGAAACGAAAGTCAAACCTGCGATCGCTGCTATGAGAATAGAGATTATTACTTTTTGCTTCAGTTGCATCACCAGTAAAGACCAAAAAGAAATTGCCAGGGTAGTTCCGATTTTGTCATCTTTAACGATATTTTATAGCGGTTTTTCCTTCAATAAACCGCCTTTTATTTTTCAATCAATAATATTGACTAACACTTTGAGCGTAAATATGAGTCTTGATCCCTTAAGATCATAGCTTTACTGTTATTTTTTAGCCGCTTTTGTTGTCAAAAATTCTCCATAACAAAAGTGAACTCTGAAAATTATTTGCCTAGCAGTTCGGCTTCGTTCACCAGACTTTTACACTAATTAGCTACTTTTTTAATAGAAGCTTAATTATTATCTTGAATTTAATCGTTTACTGATTAGCTTCTAGATTATGCCCGCTAAAAAGCATCTTAAAAAGATTAGTAAAGTGCATTCCTAGTCCCAATCAAACCCCAAACAAATGTAAAAAACTCGATTATGTTAGATGCTTTTAATTATCCGTAAACGACAGTTAAATTGCTAGAAAATAAGCGCATTTTTCTAAAACCTTGCTGAGTAACAGTTTAAGCAATGGACATTAAGCTTGATTTCTTCGACTAGGTTATTAGTTATCTTATATTTTATTTTTTTTAGTTTAGCTATTAATTCAAGCGCATTGAAGCCAGAAATATTGGCGACCAAGAAACCAAAAATCAGGTCTGAGACCTTTGACTAATCATCAAAAAGAGGATTAATTATGTTGGGCAATATAAGTACTAGAGAGACACCAGTAAACAGACGTATAGAGCGTATAGAGCAAGCAAACGCGCTTGAAGTTTCGATTATCATGCCCTGTTTAAATGAGGCGGAAACGTTAGAAACCTGCATTAGAAAAGCTCAGTGGTTCATAGCCGAAAACGATCTGGCTGGAGAAGTAATTATTGCTGACAACGGCAGTAACGATGGTTCTCAGGAAATCGCGAGAAGGCTTAACGCTAGAGTAATTGATGTTCCTGCTAAGGGCTACGGTAGTGCGCTCAAAGGTGGTATTGCAGCAGCCAGAGGCAAATATATCATTATGGGTGATGCCGATGACAGTTACGATTTTAGCAGCCTTAATCCTTTTATAAGAAAGCTACGCAATGGTTACGATTTAGTCATGGGGAATCGCTTCCAAGGTGGTATTGAATCTGGAGCAATGCCTTTTCTACATCGATACCTAGGCAATCCTGTGCTAACTGGTATTGGCAAACTTTTATTTGGTAGTCCCTGCAATGATTTCCACTGTGGATTAAGAGGCTTTCGTAAGGATGCAATTTCTAACCTAGATTTGCAAACTACGGGAATGGAATTTGCCAGTGAAATGGTTGTCAAAGCCACTCTCCATAAAATGCAAATTACGGAAGTACCGACAATTTTGTCTCCCGATGGTCGTAGTCGCCCTCCTCACCTAAATACCTGGCGTGATGGTTGGAGACACCTGCGTTTCTTGTTAATGTATAGTCCTCGCTGGTTGTTTTTCTATCCTGGTATCTTTTTAATTTTGGCTGGCTTGTTAGCAACCTTGTCTTTATTACCAAGTCCTAAGGTACATAGTTTACTTTATTCCTCTACGGCCATGACTATTGGTTTCCAAATTGTCCTGTTCGCCTTGTTTACCAAGGTATTTGGCATTAGTGAAGGATTTCTACCAGAGGACAGACGCTTGAATCGATTATTCAATTATCTCAATCTAGAAACAGGCTTGATCGCTGGATGTATCCTGCTGGTTATGGGTATGGCAGCTTCAGTTTATGCCTTTGGTATTTGGGGACAACACGACTTTGGTTCGCTTAATCCTACGGAAACGATGCCGATTGTCATTCCTGGAGTGACTTGTTTAGCTTTAGGTATTCAAACAATTTTCTCTAGTTTCTTTTTGAGTATTTTGGGCTTAAAACGATGATTAAACAGCCTTGGTTATCAGTTATTATTCCCACTTACAACGGCAGCAAGTATTTAGCAGCAGCCCTTGATTCGATCGCCCTACAACAAGACCAAGAACTTGAATGTGTTGTGATTGACGATGGCTCAACCGATAATACTCTGGCAATCGTCGCAGCATATCGAGAGCAGCTTAATATTAAGCTGATTACGAAAGCTAGACAGGGTAATTGGGTTGCCAATACTAATCATGCCCTCTCAGAAGCTAGTGGAATCTATACCTGTTTTTTACATCAGGATGACCTCTGGCTAGCAGGACGATTAGAGAAACTCAAAAAAGCGATCGCCGCTTATCCTCAAGCTGCTCTATATCTCCACGACTCTGTATTTATTGACGCACAAAGTAAACCCTTAGGTTTATGGCGATGCCCTCTATCAGCCAACCAGAAAATAATTTCTGCCGAGGGAATGATCAAGAAACTATTAGTCCAAAACTTTATTGCTATCCCAGCGCCCGTCTTTAAGCGAGAAGTTGCTCTTGAGGTTGGTGGGTTAAACAATGAACTGTGGTATACCGCCGACTGGGACTTTTGGCTGAAGCTAGCTGCGGTGGGTGATACCTGCTATATTGCTAAACCTTTGGCAGCATTTAGAGTACATGGAGACTCTCAAACTATTCGCCGCAGCTCTAGCGTAGCGGAATTCCGCCAGCAAATGCGCTTGGTAGTGAATCGGCATCTGCCGCCCAAATCGACTAAAGAAGTGGCTAAGGTAGCTTTGTTCTCGACAGAAGTCAATACTACCTTAGCAGCAATGGTTCATGGTGAATCGACTAACCTGTTTAAGCTAGCTGCCAATTTTATGCTGCTAGGACCAATGGGGTGGCGCAGGTACTGGCAGGATTCGCGAATTCAGGAACGCGTATCTGCCCGCCTCAAAGCCAAACTACAGACACAGGCATAAGTATATAATTACTGATTAATTGTTATTTTTATGAAGCCTAATTTATTTATTGTCGGGCAGCCCAAATCTGGAACAACAGCTTTACACCAATTTTTGGGGCAACATCCTGAAATATATATGTCGAGTATCAAAGAGCCGCACTTTTTTTGTGCTGATTTTCATTTAGAAAGCGATCGCACTTATGGTAAACAGCGTTTTTTTGACTATAGAAACGAGTCAGCTTATTTACAGCTGTTTAACAAAGCCAGAAACGTTAAAATTGCGGGAGAATCTTCGACTAATTATCTTTATTCTCAGGTAGCAGCCGAAAAAATCCATAATTTTCATCCTGATGCTAAAATTATCATGATTCTGCGTGAGCCGGCTCAGTTCCTTTATTCGCTTCATAGTCACTACGTCAAATTTACCGAAGAGAACGAACCAGATTTTTTAACGGCTTTAGCTTTAGAAAGCGATCGCAGACAAGAAAAATCTTTGAGTCCGAGGGTTACTAGCCCTAGCTATGTTTACTATTCTCAGCGGGTGCAATATTATCAGCAGGTAAAGCGGTATCGCGATCGCTTTAGCCCTAACCAGATTAAAGTGATAATTTTTGAAGAATTTCAATCAGAAAACGAGCGGATCTTTCGAGAAATCCTCAAATTTTTGGCAGTAGAGTCTAACTTTAAGCCAGAATACGAAGCGGTAAATGTTAATAAGGAAGTCAAGTTTAAAGCTATTAATAACTTAGTTAATACTCCTCTAGTAAAAAGCATCTCTAAAAACCTGCTTTCTCAAGAATTTAATGACTTTGTGCGGGATAAGATTGTCGAAAAACTGCTGTGGCATCAAGCCCCAAAAGCCAAAATGCCTGAAGAAATTAAAGTTCAACTGATGCAGCAATATCAGCCTGAAGTTATTAAAATATCCGAATTGCTTGGCATAGACTTGGTGACAAAATGGGGGTACGATACGTTGAGTTGAGGTTTGGCATTGATAATTAATTGGTGCGATCAAGTCAAAAGTCAAGAGTTAAAAGTTAAGAGCCAAGACAATTTTTTGATAGTCTCGAAAAATTGATTTAATGCTCAATGTTAAATACTTAATTGTCAATGTTAAATGTTAACTAAAAAAAACGTTATATCTAGTATTTTATCCCTGGCTTTGGGATTTTTCTTAGTCTGGTTAATCCTGCGCTTTACTGAGGTTGACCTAGAGCAAATTGTGGCTAGCTTCTATAGCTTGAATCCACTTTATGCAGGATTGGCAATCACAACTCTCATTGTCCATACTTTTTTAACGTCTTACAAATGGGGTTTGGTTACTCACAAGCTAACTCCAGATAACCAACAGTCAACAAAATTTTATTTATTTTATACTACGCTAGGTTCTTTAACCATGCAGTTTATGCCTCAGTATGTCGGCATGGTCATGGTGCAAAATCTAGCCTTAAGGGTACATAAAATCAGCTCGTTTTCTAAAGGCTTTCTTTCAGTTATTTATGACCAGTTTTTCAACTTTTTAATTCCTTTATTGTTATTTCCTGCTTCTGCTTTATATGTCTTTAACTATATTTCTTTGTCTATGGCAGTTTTTATCTGGATTGCCACGATTATTTTGACCCACTTTATTATCAACAAATGGCATCGACGTTTAATATCTTGGTTGCTCAAAACTTTGACTTGGATGAGACAATTCAAGGCTGGCAAGAATAAAACAGCTCAAACAGATATAGCTACAGGTAATGATTCTATTTTGGGTAAGCAATTTACCCTTTATCTTTATTGGATTTCGGTATTCCGTTATGTAGTCTGGATTGTTCGCGGAGTTTTAATTGCGATCGCCGGAGGTCTCAAAATTAAGCTTTCGGCTGTAGTGTTTGTGACTCCTATCGTGCAGTTAGCCATGTTATTAAGCTTTACTCCTGCTAATTTGGGACTGATGGAATTTAGCTGGATTGGGTTACTCGGATTATTTGACGTATCGGGTGCTAGTGCGGTTGAGTTTTCCCTGATGCAGAGATTCCTTTACATCGTAGCAGTAATTATCATTCTGGCAGTATTTGCCGTAGTTTCCTTTGTCGAACGATTTGCTTTGTTTACCTCCAAACAAAATTAACTAATATTTATTCTATTTATTCTCAATGTTAGATTTTGCCACGAAAGAACGCTCGAAACAGCGCCAACTGGGAATAGAGGCAATATTATCGATAGTTGCGATCGCTCTAACCGTCTCAGTATTTCTCAAAGTCATCTTAGATATTGATAACAACTACGATCCTGGCTGGTATCATCTGCCTTTTGCGGGCAGAATCTGGGGAATTTTGCCGAAGGAGATGTTTACAGGAGACGAAAAATGGTTTGAGCCACGTTTTGACGGATTTCCTTTACTGGCGCATTTTTGGCAAGGTTTTTTTTGGCGCATTACAGGGCGAATGCAGTCGACCAATTTAGTCAGCTTCTTGGCAATTGTCGGTTACTGGTTTTTTCTGAGAACTTATTTTCAAATACCTCTGTATCTCTCGGTAATCGCTTTATTTTCAATTCCTCTAGTTTTAACCCATGCCAGTACTAGCTTTGTCGATTTACTGGGTAATGTCGGGACATCGATGCTGGTGATGATGTGCTATAGCTTCTATAAGAATAGGCAGTTGCCCAAGCTACACGAACTGTTTATTGCCTTTTTCGGTGCAGCGATCGCCGCTAATACCAAGACTCAACTACAGCCTTTAGTATTTGTCATTTTGATCGTTGTCGGCATCAGATTAGGCTGGCTATATTGGCAACAACAGCCCAAAGCTAAACAACTCTTTAAAATTATACCGATCTCTCTATTGGCAGCAACAGTTATTTTTGCCACCCCAGTCAAAAATACCGTTCTGTATGGCAATCCGTTGTACCCAATTAAAATTGAGGTGGGAGGAATTGTTTTAAACCACAAACTTAACCCAGACGCATACCAAGAAGGAAATAGACAACAAAACTGGCTTACATCGGTATTAGAAATAAACGCTCCCTTCAATTGGACACCCGATCAGTGGAGTAATTACCCTAGTCGTAATCGTCGCGGTGGTTTCTTTGGTGCTTATGTGGTGTTTAATCTGCTGCTATTGTGTGGCTTCTTAGTTAGAGAACAAATTCAAAATAGATCCTTGCCCCAAGGCGATCGCCCCAGGGAAGCCAAGTTAGCAGTGCTAACAGCGATCGCTATGTCGCTGATTCCTCTCAATTTCCCTCAATCCCATGAACTAAGATACTTCATGTACTGGATGATCTGTTTGGTATCTCTCAACCTGTATTTAGTCTCTTTGCCCAAGAATCAGCAGCTTTTAGGACGATGGTTGCAGCCAAAATATGTGAGCTTAGTTTATGCCGTATTTCTGACTATTGTTCTCGTCAAAATCGGTACTTTCTTTGCCAAACCATCTTTTATAACCTTAGATAAATACGTTGCTTTTGGCGTGAAGCCAGGATTTCTCAAGCAAATTCAACCAGATGAGCAAGTCTGTTTAGTGAGTAGACACATCGGCGAGGATATCCAAACTGCACCTACGGCAGCTTTGAAATATGTGTTTCTGTATAGTTCTTATTTCCATCCTGAAATAGATTATGATTACTCAGTTCAAGCAGCACTAGATCCAACAGCCTGTGGCGATCGCCGGATTATTCCGCGTCATTTGGCACAGTGAAGACGCTTGGCAAGAGGCGAATCGTCAATCTTGCTTGTAGTATATGCGTAAAAACTTTATTGAATTTGAGCTAAGTATTAAGCAGTGCAGAAAAGTAAGAGATCAGTACTGGAAATTATTTTAAGCGCGATCGCCATAATTATCGCTACATCAATCTTGCTCAAGGCAATTATTGATCTTGACACTAACTATGATGTGGGTTGGTATCATTTGCCTTTTGCTGCCAGAATTTGGGGGATTGTTCCCGAAAAATCGTTTATTTCTGAGAAATTAATTGAACATCGCTTTGATGGTTTCCCTTTGCTAGCACATTTTTGGCAAGGGCTGTTATGGAAAGTTACAGGGCGGATTCAGGCGACTAATTTAGTTGGTTATTTAAGTTTAATCACTTATTTCTTATTTCTGAGAAGCTATTTCAAAATTCCTCTCTACCTATCGGTAATTGCGATCTTTACCATTCCCGCCGTCTTAACCCATGCGACAACTAGCTTTGTCGATCTCCCAGGCAATATTGGGGTGTCAGTAGTCATGATGATGACCTATAGCTTTTTTCGAGAGTCCCGATTGCCTAGCAAGCTAGAACTATTAATTGTCTTTTTGGGTGCAGCCACCGCAGCCAATATAAAACCGCAACTGCAACCACTGATTTTTTTACTTTATTTAATTCTGGGAATTAGACTGGTTTGGCTATATTTCAAACACACTAATTCTAATAAACGTAAACTATGGCTGACTATACCTTTAGCTGCGATCGCCTCAGGATTAATCTTTGCTACACCAATCAAAAATGTCGCTTTCTATGGCAACCCTTTCTATCCAATTAAGATTGAAGTTGCTGGAATAGTCCTTAATCATCAACTAACCCCACAAACCTATTCCGAGGGGAATAGACCCCAAAAATGGCTGCAATCGATTTTGGAAATAAATACCCCTCAATGGTCAGCCGATCAGTGGAATGGAGACAATCCTCGGTATTTAGATCGGGCGGGAGGTTTTTTCGGGGCTTATGTAGTATTTAATTTACTGCTGCTGATCGGGTTAACGATTAGAGAGCAACTACAGCAACGAGCATCTGAATCCAATAATTCCCGTAATGCCACTATTGCCCTAGCCACTATTTTACTAGTCTCATTAGTTCCCGCCAATTTTCCTCAATCCCATGAACTAAGATACTTCATGTTCTGGATGATTACCCTGGTATCTTTAAACTTATGTGTCGTTACGTCGTGGCAAAATTCCGCAGACAGATGGTTGCAGCCCAAATATTTGGGATTAGTTTGTTTGCTGTTTGGCACAATCGTGGGTATCAGAATCAATGACTATTACCTCAAACCTGTATTCAACTCTTTGCCATCCTATCTCCAAAAGACAGTAAAAACAGAACTGTTAAATCAGTTGATTCCTGATGAGCGTACCTGTATGATCGCTCGTCATGCGATTTCTAATCCAAATTCAGTACCTTTTGCGCAAATTAATAATGCTTTTTACTATAGTTCTTATTTTCATCCCGAAATCGAGTATGACTACAGTATCAAGGCTACCGTCGACCCTAGAGACTGCGGAGATTTAACGGTAATTCCCCCGAATGCCGCCGAATTTATCAAACCTTAAAGGGCGAAGCCCTAGCTATTAGCTATTAGCCGTTAGCTATTAGCTTTGTTAAAAATGAGTAATGAAGTTTAGCTATTGTTAGTTACTTGCTACTGCGACGCGCGATGCGAGTCCTTTAAGGCTACCTACTACCTCAAACTCAACCAATCAATAACAAAGCAAATGACGAGAAGTATTGGGCTGCATCTGGGTTTACTTTTACAGTCATGTCTTGCAATGCTCAAGAATTATGATGAATTTAACTATCAAAAATAAAAATACTTCCCCATCTCAAAAACCAAGGCTAGGATTACAAACTGTTCTTAAAGCGATCGCTCTTTTGCTAACTATCTCGATTTTTCTGGTGGGCATTATTGATGTTGACCCTACTTATGATACCTGGGGTTATCATCTTCCTTTTGCCGCTAGAATCTGGAACATCGTGCCAGCCGAACAATTTATCAATATGGAGCCAAGATTTGCGGGATTCCCCTTACTAGGGGAGTTTTTTCAGGGATTTTTCTGGTCAATTACCCAAAGAGTTCAGGGAGCAAACTTAGTCGGATTTTTTAGTTTGGTTTTGTATGCCTATTTCCTCAAGTCCTATTTCAATATTGCTTATTACTTAACGGCGATCGCACTTCTGGGTGTTCCTTTAATTCAGGCTCATGCAGTTAATAGCTACGTTGACCTAATCGCTAATGTTTTCTTGGCCATGATGATTATGATGGCTTATGTTCTCTATCAGCAACAAGACAATCCTCGTCGACGAGATTTATGGGTAATCTTTTTGGCTGGGGTAGGGTCATCAAATAGCAAACCTCAGTTAGAGCCATTGGTATTTATCGTTTTAGCTGCGATCGCTATTAGAATACTTTGGTTGCGTTGGCGTTCAACTAATAGACGACAGCTATTTGCCTGGCTAGTAAAAGCCATCCCCGTTGCTTTACTAGCATCGTTGGTAATTTTTGCTACTCCCCTGAAAAATATTGCTATTCACGGTAATCCTTTTTACCCCGTCCGTATCGAAATTGCGGGACAGGTATTAAATCATACTCTGCCAATGTATAGCGATGCTCCTGGCTATCTGGCGGATGCACCAAATGCCCAGCGGTGGCTTTATTCTATTTTAGAGATCAATTCTGCCTACTGGAATCACGATCAATATAGTCAAAATCCAGACCGCAATCGCATGGGTGGTTTTTTTAGAGCTTATGTAGTGTTGCAAGTTCTGTTGCTAATTTATTTAATTGCTAAAAATCGCGATCGCCAGACTAAACTTGCGGGAATATTAGTCTTAGTCATGTCTTTGATCGCGGCTAATTATCCCCAATCCCATGAACTGAGATATTTCATATACTGGATGATGGTGTTAATTTCGCTTAATCTCTATCTGGTTACTCATCACAAAGACCCATTAATCAAGCCTAGCCGATTCGGTCTACTTTGCTTAATTGCTTTAATAATTGTCGGTATCAAAACTAATTTTGTTTATCTGGCGCCTCGTTTTAATACTCTGGCAGTATTCAAAGACCAATATATTAATCGCGAAATTATCGCGAAAATAGAACCAGGAGATAACATTTGTCTACCCAATACATATCCCTATGCTTTTGCTTACACTCCTTGGTTTCATCCAGAATTAAATTATACCTATCGGGTTCGCTCAGGTTTCCGCGATCCTTGTCCTAAATCGGAAAAAGTTTTTTAAACATGATTTATGAACAAATAACTTTTAATTTTTTATTTGGCGATCGCTGATCTAAATCGAGCCACAGCGAAAAAATAAGTTCACAATTATTTTCCTCAAATGCCACAACCCGATAAACTTGAACTTGTTTAACGCTATTTATAAGTACTAGATTTGACACTAATACTTAAGTGCAACAGTGTAACAATTTCTTAATTAGCATTGCTGAACTAGACTAGAAAAAGCAGATAAAAAGTTAATAGCTGATAGCTATTAGCTGTAACATGCTCATGGGCAAATTGATACTTTTAATCAGCCACAATTTTTAACTTACAGTTTTACTCACACACAACCAAATAAATCATGACAGCAACAACAACTCGTTTTCCCATCGACCTAGGTGCTTATCAGCCTTTGGCATTAGATCCTAGCAATTCTACTCTGACAGACGAACAAAGAAAAACTTTAAAAGCTAATATTCAACTTTGCCGTGAGGCGATCGTTTTCTTTACCGCTACTGGTGGTGCTAGAGGCGTTGGTGGTCATACTGGCGGACCTTTCGATACTGTTCCTGAAGTAATGATCCTTGATGCGTTTTTCCGTGGTGCGCCTGATAAGTTTGTACCAATCTTTTTTGATGAAGCAGGACACCGCGTCGCTACCCAGTATTTGATGGCGACATTAAATGGTGACTTACCTCAAGAAGAATTAGTTAACTATCGTGGTGCTAATTCTAGGCTACCAGGACACCCTGAATTAGGTTTAACTCCTGGCATCAAGTTTAGTTCTGGCCGTTTAGGACATATGTGGCCATATATCAACGGTATTGCGCTGGCTAACCCTGATAAGGTAGTGGTTTGTTTAGGTTCTGATGGTTCGCAACAAGAAGGTAATGATGCTGAGGCGGCGCGTTTAGCAGTGGCACAGAATCTTAACGTTAAGCTATTTATCGATGATAACGATGTAACGATCGCTGGACATCCTTCTGATTATCTTCCTGGCTATGATGTTGCTAAAACTCTAACTGGTCATGGTTTAGAGGTTAACACAGGAGACGGCGAGGATCTTGATTCTCTATATAGCCGTATGTGCGCTGCGGTAACTGGTAATGGCCCCGTGGCGTTAATTAACAAACGTCCCATGTGTCCTGGTATCGATGGGATTGAAGGTTCTACTCATGGACACGATGTGATTGCTGTCGATAAAGCGATCGCCTATTTAGAAAAGCATCAACAAGGTGCAGCAGCCGACTTCCTGAAAAATATAAAAAAACAGAGTAACGACTATAAATTTTTAGGTGTCAGCGATCAGGTTGGTTCTAACCGTAATGTCTTTGGGGAAGCGGTAGTTGACGTACTGGGTGAAATGAGTGATGCCGAACGCCAAGCCAAAGTTATCTTCATCGACAGTGACTTAGAAGGTTCTTGCGGTTTTAAACAAATCCACGATGCTTATCCTGAAGTCTTTATTCCCTCTGGCATTATGGAACGGGGTAACCTTTCCGCTGCCGCTGGTTTTGGCATGGAGGAAGGTAAACAGGGCGTTTTTGCTACCTTTAGTGCTTTCTTGGAAATGTGTATTTCGGAAATCACGATGGCACGTCTCAATAAATCTAATCTCCTGTGTCACTTCTCCCACGCAGGTATCGACGACATGGCAGACAACACCTGTCATTTCGGAATCAACAATATGTTTGCCGACAATGGACTAGATGATGGTTACGAAACCCGTCTCTACTTCCCCGCTGATGCTAACCAAATGAGTGCCTGTGTGAAAAAGGTATTTCATCATCCAGGAATGCGCTTTATTTTTTCTACTCGCTCGAAAGTTCCCATGATTCTAGATGATTCTGGCAAAGAATTATTTGGTGGCGACTATACTTTTACTCCTGGTAAAGATGAAATAGTTCGTGAAGGAGATCAGGGCTATATTGTTAGTTTTGGTGATGCTTTATATCGTTCTTTAGATGCTGTAGAACGCCTCAAACAAGAAGGAATTAATGTTGGTTTAATCAACAAAGCTACTCTTAACGTTATTGACGAAGACATGATAGCAAAAATAGGTCAAGCACCTTTTGTCTTAGTAGTTGAATCTTTCAATCGTCGTACTGGTTTAGGTAGCCGCTTTGGTTCTTGGTTACTTGAGCGAGGCTTGACTCCTAAATATGGTTATCTTGGGGTACATGAAGAAGGCTGTGGTGGACTTTGGGAACAATTCCCTTATCAAGGATTAGATCCAGAAGGTATCATGAGCCATGTTAAAGGATTAATCTAAAAAGCTTTTTCAGCTATTAACTTAATCTGTTGGGCGGACAATTTGTCCGCCTTTTTTATACTCGTAAACATTAAAAGTATCGTTCAAATACACTTGTAATATCACTGAGTAAATAACGAGAAATTACCGTTTATTGTTGCTAAACAATAGTTTTGATTGAGCCAACTCTTCCCTTAGAAAGAGGCAGTTATTAATAGTTCTAAGGTAAGTTAAAACTTAAGATTGCTCAATTAATTCATTAAACCAAATAAATAAACTGTAAAAATCTATCAAAAAAGATAAATAGTTTGATAGTACAGTAGGCACTTCTAGCCAACATTACACTATAGAATTTTCAGGAGTTTTAGAGATGAGAATTGCTCAAATTGCCCCTCTATCTGAAAGAGTTCCGCCTCCTGCTTATGGCGGTACGGAAATAATAGTTAGTTTACTTACAGATGAATTAGTACACCGAGGTCATGAAGTTACTCTTTTTGCTTCGGGAGATTCCCAAACTCTCGCCCGTCTAAAACCTTCTTGCCCAAAAGCTTTACGAGCTATCGAAGCAAGTCCAGCCGAGATTTCAGTTTATCAGACACTACAGCTAAATCAAGTTTTTACGCAAGCTGCCCAGTTCGATTTAATTCACTCTCATGTAGGAGAACCTGTATTTCCCTATAGCAATCTAGCTACAACTCCAACGCTACATACAGTTCACGGTATTATTCCGTCCCAGGTTGAACCGCTGTGGCGAGCATCGAGGCATCAAAATTTTATTAGTATTTCTAATTCGCAACGACGCAAGGATCTGCAATTAAACTACGTAGCTACTGTTTACAACGGGATTGATACGAGCCGATATCCTTTTTATCCTCAGCCAAATAATCCCCCATACCTGGCTTTTTTAGGCAGGATGTCGCCAGAAAAAGGTCCGCATCTAGCCATTGAAATTGCCAAGCGCACTGGCTGGCATTTGAAAATGGCAGGAAAAATAGATCCTGTTGATCGAGAGTTCTTTAAGGAACAAATCCAACCCCAGATTGACGGTGAACAAATTGAATTTTTAGGAGAAGCTAATCATCAGCAAAAATGTCCCCTTTTAGGTGGTGCAGTAGCAACCCTGTTTCCGATTACCTGGAACGAACCTTTCGGTTTAGTAATGGCAGAGTCGATGGCAGTCGGTACGCCAGTAATTGCGATCGCTATGGGTTCAACTCCCGAAGTAATCGAAGATAGTAAAACGGGATTTTTGGCTCATTCTGTAGATGAATGTATCGCTGCGCTTGATCGCATCGGGTCAATAGACCGTGCTACTTGTCGCGATCGCGTTATTACTAAGTTTGGTGTTGAGCGCATGGTTGACGACTATGAAGCAGTTTATCAACAATTGTTGGCCAAGCAGCCTCTGATTAACCAACCCATTACCAACCTAATGGTCAACAAAAATCGCTTGACGGCGTAAAATCTAAATTAACTAAACTTTTGCTAAATTACTAAATTACTATGTAAGTTGCTATGACAGAGCCTCTCGAACTAGATGGCAAAACCTATGTCCCAGCCGAAACTGCTCCTCTCCCTCAATGGCCTTGTGTCAAAAACGAATCGAGACTGGCAACTTTAACTCTCAAAGACGATGACATTTTTTTGGTTACGGATACTTTGGGCAACATTCCTGGCTGTTTGCCAGGAGAAGCAAGCAGTAGTGTTGGGTTATTTTGTCAAGATACTCGCTTTTTAAGTCGTCTAGAGTTACAAATCGAAGGTCAGTCACCGATTCTGTTAAGCAGTAATGCTGGACGTGGCTTTGCCCTATCTATTCTCTGTGCCAATCCTTATTTAGAAGAGCAGCAAATTGGGGCAGAAACCATTGGTATTGAACGAGAAATCGTAGTTAATGGCGGCTTGTTTGAAGAATTAGGGATCACCAATTACAGTACCAGTCCAGTTAGTTTTGAACTTAGTTTAAGTTTTGATGCTGATTTTGTCGATCTATTTGAAATTCGTGGCTGGGAACGCAAACAGCGGGGCAAACTATTACGTTTGATGGCGACGAGCGAGGATGAGGAAGTAGAAACGGTAGAAACTGAAGCTACTTTGCTTGAGAATTCAGAATCTACTCTCTCAGAGACAAAACTCGAGCAGGCAACTAGCCCTTTGATCTACGAATCCCGTACCGAGTTGTTAGGTGGTAATCTTGAGCGGATGCAATCGACAGCAACTCAACCAATTGAGGATTTGGTTTTAGCCTATCAAGGTTTAGATGGGGCAGTAATGGAGTCGCGTATTCAATTTTCCTCCCGTCAGCCTAACTATTTTAAAGGTAATACTGCTATTTGGCATATAGAGTTAAATCCTCACCAAACGATACGCTTGGGCTATCGAATACAGCTGCTTTCTAATAACCGCTCCATTTCCAAAGTAGGTACGCCAATGACCCTGATGCAGGCAAAAGCCGCAGAGTCGATGGAGTTGCAAGAATGGCAGCAGCAGGTAACGGAGATTCGCTCTGATAACAATACCTTCAATCAGTTAATCGAACGAGCCGAGCAAGATATTTATCTGCTACGCCAAAGTTTCCTGGATAGAAAAGCTTTATCAGCGGGAATTCCTTGGTTTTCTACTTTGTTTGGTCGAGATTCAATTATTGCTGCTTGGCAAACCCTAATCCTCGATCCCAAAATTGCCAAAGATACTTTGATTGTTCTTGCCCAATATCAAGGTAAAACTGAAGATCAATGGCGGGAAGAAGAACCAGGAAAAATTATTCATGAATTGCGCCTGGGAGAAATGGCACGCTGCGGTGAAATTCCGCATACGCCCTATTACGGTACGGTAGATGCCACTCCTTTGTGGCTGATTCTCTATGCCGAATATTATACGTGGACGAGCGATCGCGAAACTCTCGAACATCTGTGGGAGAATGCTTTGTCTGCGATGAGTTGGATTGATCGCAACTGTAGGCAAACGGGCTATCTAACCTACTATCGTCATTCTCCTAGTGGTTTACTCAATCAGGGTTGGAAAGATTCTGGAGACTGCATTGTCAATCGCCAAGGACAATTAGCGACGGGACCGATTACCTTATGTGAGGTTCAAGGTTACGTTTACGGGGCGAAAATGCGTCTAAGTGCGATCGCCAAATTAATGCAGCGGTTTGACCTCGCCGAAAAATGGTATCAAGAGGCTCAAGAGCTGAAAAGCCGTTTCAACCGAGACTTTTGGCTACCCGACCTAGAATACTGTGCTTTGGCGTTAGATGGAGAGGGCAAACCTGTAGATAGCGTTACTAGTAATCCAGGTCACTGCTTGGCAATGGGTATTTTGCAATCAGAAAAAGCGATGAGCGTAGCTGAAAGACTACGCGCGCCAGATATGTTTAGTGGTTGGGGTATTCGTACTTTGAGTAACTTGTCTCCCGCTTATAATCCGATGGGCTATCATATCGGTTCGGTTTGGCCTCACGATAATAGTATTATTGCTTTGGGGTTACGTGCTGCCGCCAGGGAAATTCCCGGGGAGTCACCTGCCTTAGTTGAGCAAACTCTCGAAGTCGCTACGGGACTTATTGATATGACTCTTCAGCAACCTTATTTACGACCGCCAGAATTGTTCTGCGGTTACAAACGTAGGGAAGAAAATACTCCTGTCCGCTATCCTGTAGCTTGTTCTCCCCAAGCGTGGGCAACAGGTACGATATTTCAACTGTTACAGGTGGCAATTAATTTAGTTCCCGATGCAGCTAATAACTGCGTGCGTGTCATTGAACCAGTTTTACCCGAATCTCTTAATCGTCTTTCATTGCACAATCTTAAAGTGGGTTCGACAATACTCGATTTAGAATTTGAGCGTTTGGGAAATACTACTGCCTGCCGAGTGGCGAGAAAACGTGGCAATCTAAGGGTAGTTTTTGAAGCTTAATTTGGCGTTGCTGATTTGAAGCATGAAATCGAAAAGTAATCTGTTCTTAGCTATTAGCTTTAGCAGACCGCATTTAACAAAGGCTATCTACTAAATCTGAAGCAAGTCAGATGAACGAATAACTTTGGCTAAAATTTAGCCATTATTTGGCAATTAGTACTGAAATCATTAGTAACTTTTGGTAATTCAAATATGTTACTTAGCAAATTGAATTTAATTAAGCGTGACTTAGATCACCATTGTTAAAACACTGTAGTTACACTAGCTTCATCAATACTTCAATAAATTGGTCTTGAACTTATAGAAATTTCAAGAAGATCATGGCGGTAATTACGGTTACTAACAATGCAGACCAAGGAAGTGGAAGTCTTAGACAAGCAGTTTATAATGCCAAGTCTGGTGACACAATTAAATTTGATTCTAACCTAAGTCAACGGACTATTACTTTGAGTAGTGGTCTTTGGCTAAATAAAAATTTGACTTTTGATGGAGGCAATGCCCCAGGTTTAACTATTAGTGGGGGAAAAAAAACCAATATCTTTTGGGTAGGAGGCGTAAATCAAAGCTTAAACCTAACAGTTAAAAATTTGACTCTAGCCGATAGCTATTATAAAGCAGAGGCAGGAGGAGCAATTTGGGCGCAAGAAAACAGCAAGATTAATATCGAAAATGTCAACTTTAATCGTAATGTCTCGCATGGAGCAGCTTTACACGCTCAAAAAGGTAGTGTCATCACGGTCACAAATAGTAAGTTTGACAGCAATGACGGCGCAAAAATCAGCAATAAAGGACATTCCACTGGTGCAATCAGTCTGTTTGCTTACGGCAGTTTGACAGTTAAAGACAGTGTATTTACCAACAACAAGGGTTTTAATGGCGGAGCATTGCACGTCACCTCCAGCGATTTGATTGTTGAAAATTCAACTTTTCTTGGTAATGATGCTACACCTGGGGCAAACAAAACTACACAATTTATTCCTGGTGCTGGTGGAGCAATTTATTTAGATGCAGCTAGCGTTCCTAATGATCCTAAATACTACGGTAAACTTAGTGGTCATGATCTCCAGCCAGAGACTCAAGGTGGAGTTGCCATAATCAACAACAGTTATTTTAAAAATAACCGTGCTGCTGGGCAAGGTGGCGCGATCGCCGCTTGGGGTTATGCCCAAGATCAAATAACTATTTCCAATAATACAATTATTAACAACGAAGTCATTAAAAACATGCACGGCATGGCCGAAGGCGGTGGTGTCTGGTTAATGGGCTATGGTGACGTTAAAAATAATACAATTGCCAATAATAAGTCCACTAATCTTGGCGGTGGTTTGTTTGTCTGGGGAGAAGTACCGACTAAAGTTTCTAACACTACTTTTTCTGGTAACCAGGCACAAAAAGGCGGAGCAATATATAACGATCTCTGGGATGGTGGATTAGAAATTGACAACGTAAAGTTTGATTCTAATTCCGCTGCCGATGGAGGAGTACTTTTCAGTAACAAAATCAAACCTGTTTATCTACGAAATTCTCGATTTACCAACAATACTCCCGACGATTTAGCCAAAATTAAACTTGGTAATGCTACTAATGCTGTCTATGGCACTGATGGCGCCGACAATATTTCGGGAACAGATGAAAATAGCTACCTATTTGGTTTGAATGGTAATGATACTCTTTATGGGAAAGGCGGCAACGATTACCTTGACGGCGGTGCGAATAATGATGTTTTGTATGGTGGCTCAGGAAACGATACCTTAGTCGGTGGCAGTGGCAAAAATACTCTTATTGGGGGAGATGGGAATGATGTTTTTATTGGTGGCAAAGGTCAGGATTTAATCGAAGGTGGTAAGGGTAAAGATAGATTTGTGATTGGAGACAATAAGCAAGTCTTTTACACCGATCATGATTGGTACGATCATGCGATTATTAAGGATTTTGAACCCGAACAAGATATCATTCAGCTAAAGGGAAAAGCTGCTGACTACAAGATCCAAGCTGCTAATAGCCAAGGAATACATGGTACGGGAATATTTTATCAAGGTGGAATGATTGCGCTAGTTGGCAATATGCAGCCAAATAATTTTAGCTTGAATGCAAAATACATGACATACGTCAATTCTGTAGTAAATACTAGCAGTAAAAGTTTGATGAGTTTGGAGACATCCGTTGGTTATTCTGGATTGGAGTTAAAACAAGATACTTTGTTTTCTGGTAAACCCAGCTATAATGCTGCGGAGCAAGGTGGTATTATTGTTTGGAATACAGACGGTATTTGGCATTTAGAAGCCACTGGCGATCGCAGCAACACTAATTTTAAAGGGAAAATCTCGACCGAGAGTTCTATTGAAGATCTTACTTTTTTGAATCTGGAGAACAATGATCGAGTAGAGTTTGTCGATGATTCTCGCAAAATTCTGGAGTTTGATCTGCTTGTCGGCAGCAAATGGACAGATGGTATCTCATTTAAAGTTCAGGGTAATACTTCTGTTTACTTGGAGTTGGATAACAGCAATATTTCAGTTAAAGCAGGCTCTAGTTTACAAGAGATTAATTCGATTAAGGTTTAAATAGCCACTATAGTCATTCTAATTAATTTCCGTAGGTTGGGAGAAATCGGCAAAACGATGAGTCATGAATGATGAAAACTAGTACTAATCTACCTGTGTTTTCTATTTAGAATGACTATAACTTTCAGCTTTTGTTGATGATTTAGCAGCAATAGTAATGTTTAAAAGCCTATTTTTTGAGCAATAAACTTGACTAAAAAATATATCAGGCTAGATTAAAGCTACCCTTTTAAAGGTTCTGGCTTGATTTAATGTTTTGCTAATCTCGTTTTTGACAATACGCTGATTTTTAGATGATTTTAAAAAATACACAGGGAGATGGCGAATACACAACTCTCCATGAGCCAGCTCTGATTGATTTAACTTCATACGATATATCTAATTTTGAGCGAGGAAAAGCTAACTGGCTAGTCATGCTGTGGTGGTTAATACAGGCGATCGCTTTTCCTCTCAGCTTACACAACTTTAATTCTTTTCGCTGTTTTTTGTTACGCCTTTTTGGCGCAAAAATTGGCAAAGGGGTAGTAATTCGTCCTTCGGCTCGCTTTATTTATCCTTGGAAAGTAGAAATTGGTGATTATAGCTGGATTGGCGATGATGTAGTTTTTTACTGCGTTGACAGCATTACAATTGGCTCTCACTGTGTCATTTCTCAAAAATCTTATCTTTGTACGGGAAGTCATAATATAGAAAACAAATCATTTGCCCTAATAACTGCCCCAATCAAGATTGGTAATGGTGCTTGGGTTGCTACAGACTGTTTTATTGCCCCAGGAGTTAATATTGGTTCAAACAGTGTAATTGGTGCTAGAAGTAGCGTCATGAAAAGCATTCCGTCTCAGCAAGTGGCTTGGGGAACTCCTTGTGTGCCTCGTTATCTTCGAGAAATCAAATCTTAGTTAGTCAAACACCAGAAATTCTTTTCTCTTGTTCTCTTTCTACTGCTTCAAACAAAGTCTTAAAATTACCCTGACCAAAACCTTGTGCTTCTTGTCTACGCTCGATAAATTCTAAAAAGAATGTCGGTTGCTCAAAGATGGGTTGCGTAAAGATCTGCATTAGCAAACATTGCGGGTTATGGCGATCGCTATCGACTAAAATTTGTTGTTCGGCGATCGCCTGCTGTTCTTCGACGCTAAGAGGCAGAGATGTTTGAAGTTTGCTGTAATAAGCCTGGGGAACGCTTAAAAATGGCAACTGACCCTGCATTCGGGCTACATCGGCAATCAAATTTTGCGATCGCAATGCTAAATGTTGGATGCCCGATCCGCCATTAAGATCGATAAATTCTTGAATTTGTGAATTAGCTGAAGTCGGTTCATTAATATTAAACTGTACTTCTCCTGCATCATCGATTAAAGCTTGGCTAGTCAATCCCGATTTAGGAGTTTGAATGTCAAAACTCTGCTGAACTTGGAATTTGAACAAAGCCTGATACAGCTTAACTGCCAAGTTTAACTTGCCTTGGGCGACATTTAAAACTACATGGTCGATATTAGTGATGTGAGACTGAAAGTGACTAGCTGTTGCATATCGCTCGATCTGAAGATTGGGCAAACAATAATCATAATTACCAGTTACCTCAATCAAAGTATGCTGTAAGTCATTCCAGCCAGCAATCTTAGCAGATTTAAAACTTCCTTGAGAACTTTGAGACAGGTTAATATTTTGCAGTAGCTTGATGCCCAAACAGCGACTGCGATTAATAATGGCGGCTAAGTCTTTCACTCTAAAGGCAATATCAACCACCCCGCAAGGATGGGAATTAAGATACTCGGCGACTGGGCTAGCAGAGGTTAAGGGTGAAGAGAAAACCAAGAAGCAAGAATTGAGGACAATTATTTCTGTATGGGTGTGTTGATTAATACAGTTGCCGATCGCCTTAAAGCCGACATTTTGAATAAACCAGTCTCTTGTTCGTGCTGCATTTCTGGTATAGAAATGAACATGATCGATCTTCATAAAGTTATTGCTGGCGTAATTATTAAGCTTACTTACTTAGTACCACAAATCAAACCGAAGCGAATCAACCCTCTGGCATAGCCTCGGCTCATCAAATTAAGCGACAATGCTCCCTGAATAGTTTGCCAACCTGCTTTAAATAAGCCCACAATTGCTTGCGGTGCGATCGCTGAATCAATTACCACATCCCAAAAAGGCTCAACCGCTATTGACCAATCATCAGATTTTAAATCTTTAAAACCAGATTCAGATGCGATCGCACGATACTCGGATAATGAGATAACGTAGGGTAAACAATACACTCGATAGATTTCCTTTAAATGAGCGACTTCACTAGAAGTTAAATCCCCCGCTAGAGAATTAGTTTCACGGTGACACCAGGTAGCTAAAATCATTTTTCCGCCAGGTTTTAAAACACGATAACATTCAGCTACAAACTTAGTCTTTTCGGGCATATGTTCACCGCTTTCTAGTGACCAAACCAGATCGAAAGTATTATCTTCAAAAGGCATTTCTAAAGCGTTAGCTACTTGAAAACGCACCCGACTATCTATACCCGCTTCAACCGCTCTTTCTTTGGCTCTTGATGCTTGAACAGGAGAAAGAGTGATGCCTGTAGCATTGCTGCCGAACTTTTGGGCTAAATATAGAGTGCTTCCGCCTATACCGCAGCCAACATCAATAATATTTTGAGGCACATTAGGATTATTTTGAGGATTATTTTGCTCATAACCAGCCCAAAGTAATAACTCTTCAATCAGCTCAATTTGAGCCTGACGGCGATCTAGTTTATAGTTACCATTTTTACCATAGTAACCATGGTGCATATGTTCACCCCAGATTGACTCCCACAGTCCACTGGAAGCGTCGTAAAATTCTCGAATATCTTGATATAGATTATTGCTCATCTGATAGAAACATAGATTGCGATCAAACTCTGTTTTACTCTATCTAAATCCTTTGTTTTTCGCCGATAATCATGCTATTTAGTAAAAAATCATGAATAAACTTAATGATTTTCGAGGAGATATTGCACAAGCAGTTAAAACTTTACAAATAGCGATAATTTCTGACCTCGATCAACGTTTAATTTTAAGCATCTTATGAACCAGTTTGAAAGTTTAGCCGAATTATACAAAACTACTTTACTCGATAATGTCTTACCCTTTTGGTCACAGCATTCTGTAGATTGGGAATATGGGGGATATTTTACCTGCTTGGACAGAGAAGGAAATGTCTACGACACAGATAAGTTTATCTGGCTGCAAAACCGTCAGATCTGGACATATTCTATGTTGTACAATCGTTTAAGCCAAAAATCAACCTGGCTCGATATTGCTCGTAATGGGGTAGAGTTTCTCGCTAAACATGGTCGAGACGACAAGGGCAACTGGTATTTTGCTTTAGATCGGTTTGGACAACCTTTAGTCCAGCCTTATAATATTTTTTCCGACTGTTTTGCAGCGATGGCTTTTAGTCAATATGCCTTGGCTTCTGGAGAAGAAGAGGCGAAAGAAATCGCCTTGCAAGCATATAGCAATGTATTGCGTCGTCAAAATAATCCTAAAGGTAAGTATAACAAAGCTTATCCAGGAACGCGATCGCTCAAAAGTTTAGCTGTACCCATGATTCTTGCCAACCTCTCCTTAGAAATGGATTGGTTGCTGCAAAGCAGTCAGCTAGAAACGGTTTTAGACCAAACAGTGCAAGAGGTAATGGAATTTCGCGATCGAGATACAGGATTAATGTATGAAAACGTAACGGCTGATGGCAAACACCTAGATTGCTTTGATGGTAGGTTAATTAATCCTGGTCATGGTATCGAGGCGATGTGGTTTGTCATGGATATAGCCAGCCGTCGCGATAATTTCAATTTAATTAACCAAGCAGTTGATGTGGTGCTAAATATTCTTGACTTTGGTTGGGATCGAGAATACCAGGGCATATATTACTTTATGGATGTTCAAGGACATCCTACTCATCAGCTTGAGTGGAATCAAAAGCTATGGTGGGTGCATTTAGAAACCCTAGTTGCGTTATTAATGGGATTTAATTTAACTGGACGACAAGAGTGTCTTGAGTGGTTTCAAAAAATTCATAACTATACCTGGAATCACTTCTCCGACTCCAGTTATGGTGAATGGTTTGGCTACTTAAATCGAAGCGGAGAAGTATTGCTAAATCTCAAAGGCGGTAAATGGAAAGGCTGTTTTCATGTTCCTCGTGCCTTATATCTATGTTGGCAACAATTAGAAACTTTAAATTCTCAATCAAAATAATTTTCAAATTAGAAACAAATTCTTTATCTAATCTAAATCTGTTGTGTCGATAAAAACATTTATAATCTTTTAATCCACGAATTGATAAAAGTTTTAAAATTAGTAGAGTCAAAAATTATGGTTAGAAGAGGAACACAAGCAACAGGCGGATTTTTGTCTGGTTTTCGCGACTTTATTATGCGCGGTAATGTTGTTGACTTGGCTGTTGCAGTAATTATCGGTGCAGCATTTAGTAAAATCATTGATTCTTTGGTGGGGGATATTATCACGCCCGCAATTTTGAATCCTGCGATGAAAGCTGCTGGAGTCGACAGATTATCAGAATTATCGGCTGGGGGAATTCAGTATGGTTTGTTTCTAGCAGCCGTGCTTAACTTTTTGGTAATTGCTTTTTGTATTTATGTCTTGGTGCAAGCATTTGAAAAAGCGAAGAAACGGATTATACGTCAGGAAGCATTAGCTGAAGAAGAAGCGCCTGAAGCTAATATTTTAGCCCAAGAAAGGCTTACAGGTGCTATTGAGCGGTTGACTCAAGTAATGGAAACGAAGTAAAGCTTAAATTTAGAATTAGAAAAAACCTTGTTAGAGTCACTCGTCAAATAAGTTTTGAGAACTAGATAATCGTCTGGCATTTTCCAGCAGCCTAAAAATTAGGTCTTTGCTAAGAGCTAATAGTTAATAGCTATTAGCTTGATAGTTAATCTATTTGAAACAGATGATAGCGATCGCGACCTTGTTTTTTAGCTTGATACAAAGCAGTATCGGCAGAATTAATCAAGAATTTAATTGAAGATTGTGGATGGGGAATTTCGCAGCTAATACCCAAACTAAGCGTAATATTTTTACTAATAGGAGAATGAGCATGAACCAGTTTAAGTTCTTTAATTGCCAGCTGAATTACTTGAGCTATTTCAACTGCTCCTGCTAGATTGGTATTAGATAAAATAATCACAAATTCTTCCCCACCATAACGACAAACTAAATCTGCGGATCTCCTGACTGCATTTTTTAAAGCTTGAGCTACTTTTTGCAAACACTCATCTCCTGCTTGATGACCATAGTAATCGTTATAGTTTTTAAAATAATCAATATCGCACAAAATTAAAGATAATGGTTGCTGTGATCTTTGCAACCTATTCCATTCTTGCTCCAAATATCGATCAAAATGACGACGATTGGCAACTTGAGTTAAGCCATCAAAATTAACTAAATATTGCAATTTTCGATTGGCTTTGGCTAATTTTTGGTTTTGGTCAATAATTTTTTTAGATAGTAGCTGTAATTGTAAATGGACTTGAACTCTAGCTAATACTTCTAGATCTTGAAATGGTTTAGTAATATAATCAACTGCTCCCAAAGACAAGCCTTTAACTTTATCTTCTGTATCTCCTAAGGCTGTAATAAATATTATCGGTATAGGTTGAATTTTACTGTTGGCTTTTAATCGTCTGCAAGTCTCAAATCCATCTATTCCTTCCATCATCACATCCAATAAAATCAAATCGGGGGGATGATATTCGGCTTGAGCGATCGCGCCAGTTCCATCGGTTGCCACCCTAACTTTTAATCCAGCGCTTTTTAATACTTTAGAAAGCACGGCTAAATTAGCTGGATTATCATCTACAATTAAAATTTCTCCGGTGGTTATTGTATTCATAGTTAGGATTGAGCAATATTTCGATCATTCAAGGGTTTTTACTGAGACATTGTTCGATAAAAGATTGAATTTGTGTGATTTTAAATTCATCAGCTAACTGATAAATCTCTCGAGCGAAAGAAGCGAATTCAGGTTCAATTTTTTCTAGATTTTGGGTTAGTTCGACCAATTCATCTAGACTGCCTTTCTTGGCTAAATCAGATAGTTGCTCCAGGGTCAAAAGTTCTGGTGTAGGTATTTCTTGAGGGAAAGTTAATCGCTCGGGTTTGGGTTCTAAAGTAAGACTAGCAGGAGTAATCGAGTGATCGTAAATCCAAGTCAACCCCAGATGAATGCGTAACATTTCCAATAAGGATTCTGCCTGTACTGGTTTGGATAAAAATTCATTAGCTCCCGCATCAAGACTTCGGTACCGATCTGTTTCCATAACGCTAGCAGAAGAGGCGATAATAATTACCTTTTGTAGCTGTGGCAATTTTCTCAGTTGCTCAACTAAGCTAAAACCATCCATGATCGGCATGACCAAATCGGTAATAATTAGGTCAGGTGCAAATTGTTGAGCTAGATCCAAACCTGCCCGACCATTATTAGCTTCCTGAATGGCAAAGCCAAGCGGGGCTAAAAGATTCAGCAAAACCGAGCGATTTTCCCAGCGATCGTCTACTACGAGGATTTTACGGCGATCGCCTGCAAAACCGATAATTCTACCAGCATCGAAAATCATAGCACTATCTGACCAATCTACTACTGCTTCTAAATCTAGATCGAACCAAAAAGTACTGCCAGCGTCTGGTTTGCTTGCCACCTCAATGTTGCTATCCATCATTTGCACAATCTTTTGACTGATAGACAAACCTAATCCCGTTCCTTCCGTCATTCGAGCCGTATCCCCTACTTGCTCAAAGGGTAAAAATATTTTCTCTAATTGAGCTGCGTTCATGCCAACCCCAGTATCTTCAATCGTAAATCTAATTTTTTGCCAAGAAGCAGCATTAGGCTGTGACTTGGTACTAAGTTGACTAACTCGCAAAGTAACTCCCCCGCGATCGGTAAACTTAATCGCATTACTCAATAAATTAATTAAAACTTGTCGCAGACGTTTTTCATCGCCACAAACCCCAAGTGGTAAAGATTCATCCACCTGATAGCTAAAAGAAATTTGTTTTTGGTCGGCACGAATACGGCAAATTTCAGCAACATTTTCTAAAAAGGCAGGAAAATGAAAGTTTTTGAGGTGAATCTCCATTTTTCTCGCTTCAATTTTGGAAAGATCGAGAATATCATTAATTAAAGTCAGTAAATGAGAACCACACTGATAGATCACACCAATGCCTTTTTTCTCCTCATGGTTAATAGTTTGAGAACGTTGTAATATTTGAGCAAAACCTAAAATTCCATTAAGAGGAGTGCGTAATTCGTGGCTCATATTAGCCAGAAACTCACTCTTAGCTTGGTTAGCAGAATCAGCAACTTCTTTGGCTTTTTGAAGTTGAACAGTACGTTCATCAACCCGAATTTCTAACTCTTGATTGGTTGTTTCTAGGGTGGTAAACATTTCTTTTAGCTGCTGTGCCATCTGATTAAAAGATTGGCTTAAAATCCCTAGTTCATTGATGCTGTTTATTTTAACCTGTCGATCTAAATTACCCAGCGCGATCGCTTTTGAAGCTTGACTCAAACTCAAAATGGGTTTGGCAATCCAACGAGAAGTATAGATACCCAAAACAGTAGCGACACCTAAAGCAGCCAAACACAAGAAAATAGTCGTGCGAGTGTTGGCCTTAATTTGCGCCATAAAATCCGATTCTGGCACGGTGACGACGATCAGCCAATCCAAACCCAGATCATCTTTCCAGGGTGTTACTTGAGCAAAAGTTTTTTGGCGCTCGATGTCTAAGCTGAGTTGGTGGCTTTGTTGAATTTGGTCTAAGCTGCCAAAACGGTTAATTAAATACTGAGTGGTTTGGGCGATCGCCTTATCTTGACTAGCTAAAGCCGATAGTCTTTCTGCCTCCCCATCGTTAACCGTATAAAATTTCTCATCACTAGAAGCAGCAACGATCAGACCATTGGGTTCTAAAATAAAAATTTCCGCATTGGGACTAATCGGTAGCTTGTTTAAAAAATCGCGAATTTGCGAGAGAACTAAATCGATACCAATTACGCCGATTAAAGTCTGTTGGCGATCATAAAGAGGATAACTAGCAGAAATAGAAACAATTGATGGATCATCATCCCAAGTATAGATTTCACTCCACAAAGGATGAGCAGCTTTGACCGCATCGGTGTACCAACTATCAACCCGAAAATCAAATTCATCAACAATAACTCGTTGGGTAGAATTTCCCCGATCGTCTGTGGCGTAACCGTGGTACTCTCCCAAATAAGCTTGTTCGATAAGATCGAGACGTAGACTTTGATCATCATTGCGATTGAGTCCGACAAAATCACCCTGAGGATTACCAAAATTAATGTAGCCGAAGTCTTCAAAAACGCGCATTTGCTGCCAAAAATAGCGACCAAAGCCACGTAAATCGGTAACATCGATCAATCCCTGTTCGATCGCCTGCGCGTTGATTTGATTAATTTGATGGGGTAAAGCTAAATAGCGGTCTAGATGCTGATCGACGCGATCGCTAACTTGCCCCCGCAGTTGTGTAGCCAGATCGTTAACCGCTTTTTGTCCGTTACGCACCGATAAATAGCCAGTCAATCCTACCGCAGCAAAAATTTGCAAAACAAAAGGAACGACTAAAACTAGACGCAAAGGTAGTTTTTCGATTTTTTTAGGCATATAATTACTTAACTTAATCTCAAAGCCAACAGATAGTAGTTACTTGCTTTTTATTTAGCTAATAACTTGAATTTATAGTTCCCATTTCTGAGCTAAAACACAATTAGCTGCGCGATAGTCTAATTAAGCAAGACTATAGATCGCCCTTATCTATTGGAGATATGTTTTCAAAACTTTATTTATACAGGCTTGATAACTCCCTTTTATTTCTTGAGAAACTCGACCAACTCTTCCAACTTAGACCAAGCTAACCCACTGCTGATCACCTCTTTGGCAGTGATTACTCCTTTAAGATGATCGCCAAAAGGTACAAGCTTTCCTACCTGTAAAGCAAGAGAAGCATTCAAGGCTACGGCATCATGTTGTGCAGATGTTCCTTTTCCCTGTAGCACGTTGCGTAAGATGGCGGCATTTTCCTCAACTTCCCCTCCTTTCAGTTCGCCAACAGAGGCAGGTTTCAAACCCAAAGCTTGAGGATTAATTACTCCTGAGCTAACTTTACCATCATTAACCATAGTCAAATCTGTAACATCACCCAATCCTGCTTCGTCTAGTTTCTCTCTACCGTGTATCACCATGGCATTAGAAATATTGAGCAGATTCAAAGCTTGTGCCATGCTGCCAAGAAAGTCACTGTCATAGACTCCAATGACTTGACCAGTAGGACAGAGAGGATTGACCAAAGGACCTAAAAGATTAAATACGGTTCTAATTTTGAGGGTGCTGCGTAAAGGTGCAACGCTCTTCATCGCAGGATGCCAGCCACGAGCAAAAAGAAAGGTAATCCCTACTTGATCCAACGCCGCTTTGACTTTTTCTGGTACAGCATTAAGGTCAACGCCGAGATGTTCTAAAACGTCTGCTGAACCAACTTTGCTGGAGGCGGAGCGATTACCATGTTTAGCCACATGTATCCCCGCTGCTGCCGCCACAAAGGCTACTGCCGTAGAGATATTAAAGGTAGAAGCACCATCTCCGCCCGTGCCACAGGTATCAATAACAGGATAATCATATTTAATCTCTTGTTGTTGAAGAGATTGAAATTTAAGTACCTGCGCCATTCCTGCTAATTCTTCGGCAGTAACTCCCTTTGCCTGAATAGCTGCCAGAATTGCGCCAGACAATACGGCAGGAATTTCTGATTGCAACCATCCTGCCATTAACTGTGCAGCTTGAGATTGAGAAAGCGACTGTCTATCCAATAGCTGTTGTAGCAGACGCGAAAAATCTATTGAGTTGTGTTCCATGATCGTTTTATTGCTATTAGGATGATTCCTCGCACTGGAGGTAGAAGACGATTTACAATTAAAGACTGTATTCTTCTAAGCTAAATTTGCTTAAAAATAAATTTAATCCATATTTAATCCATGAAATATTTTCGCCGACTAAGTGCATTTTTGTTGCTGTTAATTGTCTTAATTTTTCCCTTACCAGCCATAGCAGGAAGTTCCTCTTCTGTTACTCCTTCTACCTTTAGCGAATTAGACTTCAAGAATAAAGATTTTTCGGGTAAAGTTTTACAGAGCGTAGATTTTGCCAAAGTAGACTTAGAGGAAGCTAACTTTAGCAATGCAGATATTCGAGGAGCAGTATTCAACGCGTCTAATCTGGCTAATGCTAATTTGTCAGGGGCAGATTTTAGCTATGGCTTTGGTTACTTAACTAACTTTGATGGTGCAGATTTGACTAATGCTAATTTTCAAGAGTCTATTTTATCTTTTTCTACTTTTAAAGATGCGAAGATAGATGGGACAGATTTCTCTTTTGCGGTTTTAGAGAAATGGCAGGTTAAACAACTATGTGAAAATGCTGTGGGGGTTAATCCTCAAACGGGAGTTGACACTCGCGAATCTTTGGGCTGTAAGTAGTCTTCAGTCAAAAGAGTTATAGCTACTTTAAGTAAAGAGTACTTTATCAATCGGATTTGGTATAACAACAATATTCTGAATTTAGATCGCACCACTTTCAAAAATGACCCAAACAGTTTGGATTGCCAGACATGGCAATCGTCTTGATTTTGTCAATCCCGAATGGTTTAATACGGCAGATAGGCGTTACGATCCTCCTTTATCAGAAGATGGTTTGGTACAAGCCACGGAATTAGGACAAAGACTCAAATCGGAAAATATTAATCATATTTTTGCCTCTCCTTTTTTACGAACTATCCAAACTGCCAACAAGATCGCAAAAGTTCTTAATCTACCAATCAAGCTAGAGGCGGGATTGGGTGAATGGCACAATCCTCAATGGATGAGCGAAGCACCTGAAATTCATCCTCAGGACTTTTTGGCAGCTAAATATCCTTTGATCGACTGGAACTATCAATCTTGTCTAATTCCTCAATATCCTGAAAGCAAAGCGGAAGTTAATCAGCGTACAGCAGCAACAGCCAAAAAACTTGTAGCTGAATTTTCCGAAGATATTTTAATTGTGGGACATGGTGCATCGGTACATGGTGTCACTTATGGTCTTGTTCCTAATGCTGAATATTTTAAGGTTGCTCTTTGCTGTTTAACGAAAGTGGTTCGTAGCCAAGAAAAGGATTGGCAACTAGACTTCTGTGGAGACACCTCTCATCTTAGCCAAACGGAATATCAAATCAGATTAAATTAGTTTTTTGAATCTTCAGCTATATCTAACTCAGATTTTACACCCAAAAAAGTTGAGAGGAGAATGAATAGCTGGAGTGATCGTGAGTGGATAATTACAGCTTGTTCACTACAAACTACAATTAGAGTAGAACTCAGGTTAAATAGTAAAAGAATTTCTGAAAGGACATAATTTCAATCTTTCAATTTTTTAATTTTTTAATCATCTCGCCTAATTACTTATTCACATCGTCTTTTTTGTCTGGTTTAAAATAGGCTTCCATGACTTGTCTAACCAAAGGTGCCGCGAACGAGCCACCCCCACCGCCAGAATGTTCGGCAAATGCCACCACAACTATTTCTGGTTGATCGAAGGGCGCATAGGCGCCAAACCAAGTATGGGATTCCCCTGGAGGTGCTTCTGCTGTACCACTTTTGCCTGCCCCTGGGGGAGTGTCGGGGGAATTTAGCTTGCTGCCTGTACCGCCATTGACTACTGCTCTTAATCCTTGCTGAATTATCGACACGGTTGTGGGTTTGAGATTTAAGCTAGTCTTAGTGAATTTTGACTGATTGTCTGTTTGTAGTAAATGAGGCTGTACTCGATAGCCATCATTAGCGATCGCACTAAACATCACTGCAATTTGTAAGGGCGTTGCGCTAGTGAATCCCTGACCAATAGACATATTGACCGTATCTCCGACTGTCCACCCCCAGTTATCAAAGTTGAGCCGTTTCCAAGCATCATCGGCAATTAACCCCGCTGTTTCTCCTGTTAATTCAATCCCCGTCGGTTTACCAAAGCCATACAGTCTCGCCCACTTAATCAACTCTTCTCCACCGACTCCCTGACCAACTTGTCCAAAAAAGGTATTACTACTCCAGGCCATGGCAGATACATAGCCCATAGAACCAAAACCGCTTTTATTCCATTCGCCAAACCTCGTTCCACCAACAGATAAATAAGGATACGTACCCAAAACTGTATTAGGGGGATACTTGCCTGATTCTAATCCTGCCGTGGCGGTAACAATTTTAAAGGTAGAGGCGGGAGGAAAAGCTCGCAAAGCCATGTTTAAAAAAGGATTTCCTTGAGACTGTAATTCTTGCCAAACTTGCGGAGTAATGTTGGCAGAAAAAATATTGGGATCAAAGCTAGGATAGCTAGCCATAGCTAATACTTCGCCATTGTGGGGGTTTAGGGCGACAATGGCTCCTTTTTTTGTTCCCAAGGCAGTTTCGGCAGCTTGTTGCAGATCTGCATCAATAGTTAAAGTTAAATCTTTGCCCGTTTTAGCGGGATTTTCGCCCAAAAAGCTAACTATACGCCCAGAGCCATCTACACCGAGCTTTAACCCGCCCCATTCTCCCCGCAGCTGCGTTTCATAAGCAGACTCTACTCCCATTTTGCCCATGATATCTCCCAAGCGATAACCATCAGGCTTTTTCTGCTCTAATTCCTCTTGATTTAGTTCTCCTGTATAGCCCAAAATATGAGCCGCTAATTTAGCTTGAGGATAATATCGTACTTGACCAATGTCTGTTTCGACCCATTTTATCTGTGATTTATATTCTTCTAAAACCGTGATTTGTTCGGGAGTTAAGTTATGAGCAATCGGAATTAAACTAGGGTAGTTATATCCCGCCTCTTCCACCTTCTTTTGCAGATCTTGAGGCGGTATTTCCAGGATTTGCGCGATGCGATCGCGATTTGTTGACCAATTTTGCTCTTTTTGTGCCTTGGGCCATAAATAAGCTGAATAAGACTGACGATTAGTTGCCAAGATCTTGCCGTTACGGTCTAAAATTATCCCTCTAACTGGTGGTTTGGGAACGATACGAATCCGATTATCTTCAGCTTTTTGCTGATTAATTGCTCCCTGCTGCAACTGTAAATAATTTAACCGCCAACCAATTCCTCCAAACAAAATAAGACTGATTACTGTGGCGATGGGAATTGCCTGAAGTTGATTGCCAACAGTACGATTAGTCAAATCTCGAAATTGATTTTTTAAACTATAACTCATATGGGACAATCAGTGAGCGGGGACTAGAGATTAAGAAACGTCAACTCTCAAGGCAGTAAAATTGGTACTTGATTTTAGATCTCTGCCTATATTGTCAGTATTCCCTATTTTAACGAGAACTACATCACCACTGAAGCACATTTGCTAAGTCACAGGTGTTGCTTTGATCACCAATACGCAACCACAGCAATGACCAATGTTCCGATTGTCTGATCTACTCTACTTAAGAGTATTAGAGAAGTTCTCAAACCAACCTCGTCGCCAAAAGAAGTATACCAAGCCAGCAGCTGTGGTCAGCATTAATACCCAACAGAAGATATAGCCCCAATACCAGTCCAACTCAGGCATATTCCAGGGAGAATTATTGGTATTAAAATTCATGCCATAAATGCCGGCAATGAAGGTTAAAGGAATAAAAATACTCGAAATTACCGTCAGCAGTTTCATTACTTCATTCATTTTGTTACTGATAGCAGAAAGATAGATATCAGTTAAACTAGAGGCTAATTCACGATAAGTTTCAATAATGTCAATAATTTGCACTGTGTGGTCATAACAATCCCTCAAAAAAACTAAAATCTCTGGATTGATTACGCTACTACCGTCTCTGATTAAAGTATTGAGAGCGTTTCTTTGGGGCCAAATTGCTCGCCGTAATGCCAATAATTCTCTTTTAATTTGATAGACATTAGCTAAACTCTGATTGCTGGGATTAAAAAGTACTTCGTCTTCTAAATCTTCAATCTTTTCGCCATAAATTTCTAGAACTGGAAAAAAACCATCAATAATTGCATCCCAAAGAGCATAGGCTAGATAATCAGCACCCATTTCTCTAATTGCCCCCTTGTTAAATTTGATCCGTCGGCGTACTGGTCGCAAACAATCTTTCTCAGGATATTCTTGTACCGTTAACACATAGTTTTTGCCTACTACTAAACTTACCTGTTCTAACCAAAAGCCTTCTCCCGATGGTTTTGGAACAACCATTTGAGTGATGATTACTAGCTGTTGTGGATAATCTTCTAGTTTGGGTCTTTGGGGGACATTAACTATATCTTCTAATACTAACGGGTGTAATCCAAAAACCTTACCTAGTCTCTGTAAAATATTTTCGCTACCTAACCCTTTCACATCGACCCAGGATACCGAATCGGTTTCCATGTATTTGGCGCATTCTTCTGGAGTTAAGTTACTAATGTGATTGGCGCGATCGCCATTATAGTCAATGAGGATAATCTGAGGTAATTCGGCATCGTCTTCAATATTAAGCGTTCCTGGAATGCTTCCTGGCTGTTCGTAAGAATAGTCAAATAGATCTTCTTCTTCTGGTGTTGATTTTGTTTCATTGAAATCTAATTGCTGTTCATAACTCATGTGACAATGCCAGTTTGAAAGTACTCAATTAATTATGACCCAAAAAAAAACACCAGCGAAGCGATCGCTGGCTAAGTTAAATGTTGTTGTTTAAGTCTGGAAAAATCTTTAGTTGCGCGTTCCCCAACGAGACAACTCTCAAATTCTTAGACCCAATAAGAATTGTAACAGAAGATACGATAATTTTGTAAAAAAATAATAAATGTATCGTCTATTACACCAATTCTACGCTAGAAAAGCTTAATGTCATGTGATCTCAGTCGGTAAGTTGAGGTTTTTACGGCAAGCTTAGTTACGACAATATAATCCACTAGCCTACTTTCAGCTTTAATTTGACTTTTTAAGGATTTTTGAGTTAGCCATTTAAAGTATTTAACATCGACTCCACTATACGTGCTGTATCGAATGTTCCATGATCGATCTTGACCAGAATTAAACTTGCTCAAATTATTGCTCAAATTGAATATCTGCCAAGTGTCAAAGACTAAATAGTTATTCTAAATAGAAAACATAGGTTGATTAGTACTACCTCTTATCATTCATCGTTTTGCCGATTTCTCAAAACCTAGGGAAATTAATTGAAGTGAGCATATTTGTCATCCTTGATGCCTTTTTTCTGGAAAACTGCTACTTCCGATTCACATGATCTAGCCTTAGTATAGTTGTGAGTTGAAAATATTATGGAATTGTCATGCAAATTCTACTAAAAGCAGCTAGTTGGACTAGTCTAGTTTCTGTTCCCGTATGTTTATTGATTGCACCAAATTCTTCTGCCTTAGCTGAAAGCATTGGTAGTTGTGCCAATAGCCTAATATCTAGTGGCGTGGCGAAATCGCCAGCAGCAGTAGCCTGTTCTGATGCCTTAGAGCCTGACAATTTGGCTGCTTGTGTAAATCAGATTCAAGCTGGAACTGATATTCAAGGAAACGAGGCTTTACAGGCTTGCTATCGCGTCCGTAGACCTGATGAACTGGCTAGCTGCGTCACGACTATTAGTACTAGTTTGGAAGCAGGATCGGCAATGGCTTTAGATACTTGTCGTCGTAGCTTGTTACCTGAACGTCATGCCGAATGCACTCTTGACCTGGTCAGTGTTGTTGAAATATCTAGTGAAGAAGCAATGAAAAGCTGTATTACAGCCGAAATTACTCCTGGAGAAGTAGCACCTGAAACTACTGAATAAGATTAATCATCAAATAATTATTTAATTCAGTAGTAAGCAGAATGCAACCGAACCGTCAAATATTGCCTATTTTGCCATAAAATTCTTAATTTCAGATTGGCATAAACCCTGTTAATGCTTGTGATTGAACAGGGTTTAATTATTATTGCGCTCTCGGTTTTTCAGCGTATTTACTGTCAAATTAAGCTAAACTATGAGTAATTAATTAGTAAATGTTAGTAACTGTAATTAACTATTTAAATGTAGATAAGAAACAACATAAGTAATTTTAGTAGATTAAGAAAAGTTCTCTAAATAATAGTTTTTGGCTCCCATTATTATAGTCATTCCAAATAGGAAACACATGAAATATAGAAAACATATAAAATAATTCTAAGCTAGCCTAAACAAGATGAGAATCTGATGACCTACAGTATAGATTTACGCAAACGGGT